>NZ_JADBTR010000004.1:0-57168 GCF_020246065.1 Microcystis sp. M144S2 | reverse complement strand
TCTAACACTTTCTGGTATAGTTCACTTATCATTTTCGTTATTTAGGTCATATATGGTAAATATGACTTATCTTTTTTTGGAGTCTGTATCTGTATTCCATGCTACATAAGCTTTTCAGCTTGCTTGTCCCCCTGTCAGGGTTTTTAGCTGTCTGGTGATCCTGAAAACCCTTGCTAAATCTACACTCAGCTATTTGGGAACAGCAATAAATGGAGGTTAAAGAGCCTTTTAAAACCCAACCCGTTGATCAATTAATTGTGTAGTTTTGTTGCAAAGAGAAAGTTTTTTTGACAAAAAGAACAAAGTGTGCTGCTGAGTGATCTATAATATATTTGTTCTTCCCACACCCCACACCCCACACCCCACACCCGTTCGGCTGAGCTCACGGCCGAAGCCCACACCCCACACCCTACACCCCACACCCCACACCCTAATCTCCTATAGGGGAAACTTTGCCCTTACCCCTGCGTCTTGAGCCTCTAAGCAAACAAGTGTCACGCTTGCGATAGAATAGATCGGACTTAGCCTAAATGGGGTCAGCGAAAGAATGTGCGGAATTGTTGGCTATATCGGAACCCAAACAGCGATCGATATTCTCCTAGCTGGTTTGGAACGTTTAGAATATCGGGGTTATGATTCGGCAGGGATTGCCACAATTCTTGAAGGTGAATTACATCGAGTCCGCGCCCAGGGAAAACTCTACAATCTGCGAGAAAAATTAGAACAGGAAGTTAATCCCTCCCAAATTGGCATCGGTCACACCCGTTGGGCAACCCACGGCAAACCCGTAGAAAGTAATGCCCATCCCCACACCGATAACAGTCAACGGGTGGCAGTGGTACAGAATGGCATTGTCGAAAATTTTCAGGCATTAAGAACAGAATTAAAGGGGAAAGGCTGTATATTTGACTCGGAAACCGACACAGAAGTTATTCCCCATCTAATCGCCAGTTATTTACCCAAACCTAGCGATGAAGAAGACTTGGGGGTGAGTCCTTTCCTCAAGGCAGTTTTAAGGGCAATTGAACGTTTAGAGGGTGCTTTTGCCCTAGCGGTGATTAGTCCCGATTATCCCGATGAATTGATTGTCGTGCGGCAACACGCCCCTTTAATCATCGGTTTTGGTCAGGGGGAGTTTTTCTGTGCCTCCGATGTCAGTGCTTTGGTTCCCCATACCCGGGCTGTGCTGTCCTTGGATAATGGCGAAATCGCTCGGTTAACACCCTTGGGAGTAGAAATTTATAATTTTGAGGGAAAAAGAGTCCGTAAAAGCCCCAGAGTCCTCGATTGGAGTCCGACAACCGTAGAGAAACAGGGTTATCGTCACTTCATGCTCAAGGAAATCTACGAACAACCAGGAGTGGTGCGCGACTGTTTAGGGACCTATCTGCATCCCCATTGGACAGCACAAAATGGGGATAATGTCAACCCGATAAATATTAATTTTTCTGAAGAAATTTACGATAATTTAGAACATATTCAGATTTTAGCCTGTGGGACCAGTTGGCACGCTAGTTTAGTGGGTAAATACTTGATTGAGCAGTTGGCGGGTATTCCCACAAGGGTACAGTACGCCTCGGAATTTCGCTATGCACCCACCCCCCTGATGCCCAATACTTTAACCATCGGGGTGACGCAATCGGGGGAAACAGCCGACACTTTAGCAGCGTTGGAAACGGAAAAACAGCGTCGTTTAGGATTAGGAAAAAAATATCAGGCCCGGATTATTGGGATTACTAATCGCCCCGAAAGTACCCTAGCACAAATGGTCGATCAGATTATTAATACTCAGGCGGGGATCGAAATCGGGGTGGCGGCAACTAAGAGTTTTACCGCCCAGTTATTGGGTTTTTATCTCTTAGCTTTGGATTTATCCTATCGTCGTCAAACTTTGTCTTTAGAGAGAATCGAGCAAATTATTAATGAAATGCGATCGCTGCCAAGATCGATCGAAACTGTCCTAGAAACACAGGAAAAAGCGATCGAAGAATTGGCCCATGAATTTAATGACACCCAGGACTTTATTTTCTTGGGACGGGGGATTAATTTCCCCATCGCTTTAGAAGGGGCCTTAAAACTCAAAGAAATCAGTTATATTCATGCGGAAGGCTATCCAGCCGGAGAAATGAAACACGGACCAATCGCGCTTTTAGATGCAAAAGTTCCCGTAGTAGCGATTGCGATGCCGGGGGTAGTTTATGATAAAGTTCTCTCCAATGCACAGGAAGCAAAAGCAAGGGATGCGCGGTTATTGGGAGTAGTTGCTGACAGCGATACGGAAGCACCAAAAGTCTTTAATGATTTATTGTATGTGCCGGAAGTTGAGGAATTATTATCGCCAATTTTAACAGTAATTCCCCTACAATTGCTCTCCTATCATATCGCGGCCCGTCGCGGTTTAGATGTGGATCAGCCGCGCAATTTAGCCAAAAGTGTCACGGTGGAATAGGGTTCATCGGGTTGAAAGTGTGGTTTAAAGGTCTATTTACACTGAATCGGAACCTATGAATCTTTATGCAACTTCTCAGAATGGGGTTTTAATTCGTCTGACAGAGGAGAGATGGAAACACATTATCAGTGGACATAGTGAATTAGTATCGTATCAAGCGGAGATATTGGAAACCATTCGCCATCCTGAGAAAATCCTAGTAGGAAACCATCAGGAATTGTTGGCAGTTAAACAAATAGTTTCTGGAAAATATCTAATTGTTGTTTATCGGGAATTATCAGAGGGGGGATTTATTATTACTGCTTATTTAACCCGTCGTCTTCGTGAATTAACCAAGAGGAAACAAATATGGCCATAACTAGCATTAATATTCAATCCTATCTTAACTTCGCCAAGATGATTCACGCTCTGCCTCAGCAAGATTTTTGGACAGCTTATGATGCAAAAGCAGATATTTTGTATATTAATTTTCATCAACCATCTTTACCAGCGGATGATAGCGAATTAACAGATAATGATGTGATTATTCGTTATCAAGGGGATAAGATCATTGGTTTAAGTATTCTCAATGTTAGTAAAATCCAATGATGCTAAGTAGCTGGTTATAATTAAATTAAAAATGGATTTTGCCTTTAATCCCCCCTTAGTCCCCCCTTGATAAGGGGGGTGCCGATCCCCCCTGCCCCCCTTGATAAGGGGGGTGCCGATCCCCCCTTAGTCCCCCCTTGATAAGGGGGGTGCCGATCCCCCTTAATCCCCCCTTAATAAGGGGGGCATCTGATAATTTTTAACGCCTACCTACTTATAAATAGGGTTGGCTGCATATCAGTAGAAGCTTGGCTAGAAAAGGCTTTAATTAGTGATTGCAAAGCGATCGCTAGGCAAGATTGCCAGATAAAATTGAGAAACTGAGCTATATAGGAGCGATCGATCTTTGTGTCCTTTGTGTCTTTGTGGTTCGTTCCACCCCCTAGCCAGTTTTAGAATATATTTTACCCAGAAAACCTAAGAGACCCCCCGATTTTCAGTACAATATTACTGCAATATTAAAAGCAGTGAACAAATAAACAGCGATGATCACCGGCGAATTAAAATCCAAAATAGATAAACTTTGGACAACCTTCTGGAATAACGGCATTAGTAACCCGCTTTCGGTAATCGAGCAGATTTCCTATTTACTCTTCATCAAGCGCCTAGATGACCTAGAACTAGCTAAGGAGCGTAGGGCCCAACGATTAGGCGAAAACCTCGAAAATCCCACCTTTACCCCCAGCCAACAGCATATCCGTTGGTCCCGCTTCAAAAATATCGATGATGCCGAGACAATGCTGCGGATTGTCCGGGATGAAGCGTTTCCCTTTATCAAAGATCTGGGGCAATTGTCCAAGGGTAGCACCTACGCTAAACACATGAAGGACGCGGTGTTTCTCATCGCCTCCCCGGCGCTGCTGGCCACGGTAATCGAACAAATTGAAAAAATCCCCATGGAGGATCGGGACACCAAAGGCGACCTTTACGAGTATATGCTCTCGAAACTGAGTACAGCCGGGACTAACGGACAGTTTCGCACACCGCGCCATATTATCAAAATGATGGTGGAGTTATTAGCGCCGGGACCCCGGGAGGTTATCTGTGATCCGGCCTGTGGCACAGGAGGCTTTTTAGTAGCGGCTGCCGAGTATGTGCGGGAGTTAAAGGACAGCGAGGGGGGACGTTTGCTCCATGAACGCGGCAACCTAGAGCATTTCAATAACCAAATGTTCCACGGTTTTGATTTCGATGCGACGATGTTACGCATCGGCAGCATGAACCTGATGTTACACGGTATCGAGCAGCCGATTATCGAGGCCCGGGATTCCCTATCGGAGGACCACGCCGGGGTAGAGGATAGTTTTACCATGATTCTGGCTAATCCACCGTTTAAGGGTTCGGTGGAGAAGTCCACTATTGCCAAGGATTTATCGAAAATCATTGACACCACTAAAACCGAGTTATTATTCATGGCCCTGTTTTTGCGCTTGCTGAAGACGGGGGGAAAAGGTGCGGTAATTGTGCCGGATGGGGTGCTATTTGGCTCGTCCAAGGCCCATAAGGACATCCGCACCATCTTGGTAGAAGAACATAAGCTAGAGGGGGTGATATCGATGCCGTCGGGGGTGTTTAAACCTTACGCGGGGGTATCTACCGCAATCCTGATTTTTACGAAGCTGGGGGTAAGGGAAAAGGGGACTGACTTCGTTTGGTTTTATGACATGGTGGCGGATGGTTTCTCTCTCGATGATAAGCGCCAACCGATTGCCGATAATGATATCCCGGACTTGCTGCGCTGTTGGCAGCAACGCGACTCCGCTAAGGATACCAATCGCACTTCGACAAAGCTCAGTGACCGCACAGGGAAGGCGTTTTTTGTGCCTCGCGAGGAGATTCAGGCCAATGCTTATGATCTATCAATTAACCGCTATAAGGAGATAGAGTACGAGGAAGTGAGCTATGAGCCGCCGAAGGTGATTTTACAGAAGTTAAAGGCTTTAGAGGCTGATATTCGTCAGGATTTGGACGCATTAGAGGAAATGTTAGGAGATTAGGAGATGAAAAATCTACAGCTAGAGGTTATTCTGCGGGAGATAAAAGATTATTTCCATCTGCTCTATCAAAACCAATTACAGAAAATCGTCCTTTACGGTTCCCAAGCACGGGAAGATGGACGGGAAGATTCTGATATCGATCTTTTGGTCATTCTTTCTGGTGTGGTGGATCCTTATCAGGAAATTGACCGCACGAGTGAATTTATCGCTAGGCTTTGCCTTGATTATAATGTGGTTGTTTCCCGTCATTTTATCTCTGCGGCAAAGTTCCAGAGCGGAGATAATCCATTTCTTGACAACATACGGCGCGAAGGGGTTACGCTATGAGCGATGATTGCATTGGTAGTTTTGCTCAACCGAAAGGATATTTGATTTATGCTGAGAAATAAGATTTGTCGGCATTTAGATTCCAAGAGAGTGGTGGGTTACGCTATCGCTAACCCACCCTACCCATTGAAGGGAGAAGAGTTCATAGTAGGGTGGGTTAGACGGCAACAATCTAGGCATTAAAGTCAATCTAACAATCCGTCGTAACCCACCGCTTTAGTCCACCGAAAGGATATTTGATTTATGCTGAGAAATAAGATTGATCAGGTTTTACACGCATTAAAGGAGATGTTGGGATGAATAGAGATTTATTATCTGGAGAGTACAAGCGCTTTCCAAAACACTGGGAGGTAATTTCATTTACTAAAGCTTTTAAAGATATGACAGGGGGACAAACCAAAATTCCAAAAGGAGATTATTTAGAAAGCGGAGATATTCCCATAATAGATCAGGGGCAAGACTTGATTGGTGGTTATACTAACGAACGCCAAGCTGTATGCGATATAAGACTTCCATGTGTGGTGTTTGGCGACCATACAAAAATATTCAAATTTGTCACCAAACCATTCGCTTTAGGGGCTGATGGTGTCAAGGTATTGAGTGAGGCTAATAATATTGACCCTAAATTTGCGTATTATTTTCTGAATACGCTGAATCTCCCTGATGTCGGCTATAGCAGATATTTCCGCTTTCTGAAAAGAACTTTTTTCCCCCTCCCACCCCTCGAAGAACAGCGAAGAATTGCGGCAATTTTAGATAAAGCAGATGGGGTGCGACGCAAGCGCAAAGAGGCAATTCGGTTGACTGAGGAGTTGTTAAAATCGACTTTCCTAGAGATGTTCGGTGATCCTGTTACTAATCCGAAAGGGTGGGAGATAGCTAAACTCGGTGATTTTGGTAAAATATTGACTGGAAACACTCCTCCTCGTTCTGTCTCAGAAAACTATGGAGACGAAATCGAATGGATTAAGTCGGATAACATCACCACTCCTGAGCATTTTTTGACAGAGGCAGAAGAAAAGCTTTCGGCGAAGGGAAAGAAGATAGCTAGAACTGTCCCTAATGGTTCGGTTCTAGTGACCTGCATAGCTGGAAGTAGATCAAGTATTGGGCGGGCTGCCCTTACTGATAGAGAAGTAGCATTTAATCAACAAATTAATGCTGTGGTTCCAAATTCAGATGTAGATCCGTACTTTTTATACGGCCAGTTATTCGTTGCTCAACATCTTGTGCAAGCACAGTCTACTGATTCAATGAAAGGCATGGTCAATAAGAGCAAATTCTCAAGTATTGAGTTCATAAAACCTCCATCACAAAAACAGCAAAAATTTGGAAAGTGGTTTCTAGGTTTTCATAGATACTACATGAATTTGATCAGTGGAGAGGAACAATCCGAAAATCTCTTTAATTCCCTTTTACAAAGAGCATTTAGGGGGGAACTGTAGCCATGGCAGCTGGCGGATTACTGCCATAATCTTGTGGGAAATGCCATTAAAAAAGACCGTTGGACAATTAACCAAGATTCCTATCATCTCATACTGTCACGAGGGAAAAACCTAGATAAAATAACCGAACTTGCTGTTTTTAAATTGGCAACATTTGGAGTAAAATAATGGAAAAAGTAATTAACAAAGTTAACATCAAAAAGCAAAATAATGACTTTAACTATTGGCAAAAACAATCCTATCAAAAACGATTAGAAGCGTTAGAACAAATTCGCCAACAATACCACCAATATAAATATAATGCTGAACCAAGACTTCAAAGAATTTATACAATTGTTAAACAATAATCAGGTAAAATATTTGGTCATTGGCGGTTATGCTGTAGCGGTGCATGGTCATCCTCGCTATACCAAAGATATTGACATTTGGATCGAAATGAGTTCGGAAAATACCCAAAAATTGATGAGGGCATTAACAGAATTTGGCTTTGGTAGTTTAGGTTTAACTGCGGAAGATTTCCAAACACCAGACCAAATTATTCAATTAGGTTATCCTCCTAGTCGAATAGACTTAATTACCACTCCAGACGGCATAGATTTTATGACCTGCTATCAAACTAAAATAGAAATCAAGATGAATGATGTAGTCGTTAACTTTATTGATTTAGAAAGCCTCAAAAAAAACAAAAAAGCGTCAGGAAGACTACAAGATTTAGCTGACTTGGAAAATTTGTCAAATCGATAATAATTTTCAACCTTTGTGGGAAAAAATTGGCTCTTCTCGACTTTGTGTGATAATCTTTGCTTATGGAATCGTGAAGTGCTTATCGGGCAAGACTTTTAGGACTATTTTGCGGAAGAAACTATCAGTATAGACCTCGTTTCCACACAGAAACCAGAAGAGCCAAAAATTTAGCGAGAGATAGAGATAGCCAAAACTTTGGGAATAATAGAGTTATAGACTGGGGAGCGCAATATGGACTCAAACTTCTCCTTCCTGCGAGATCAATTCCCGACAATCTACGATCATGCCAGCCAAGCGGAGGGATTAGTTTTCAGCAACCCCCGGGCCAGTTGCTTCTATACCCGTTTTGTCCTAGAACAAATGGTCTGCTGGCTCTATAAAAACGACCCCTACCTGCAACCGCCCCGGGACAATAGCCTAGGCGCTCTCATCCACGAGCAAACCTTTAAAGATAACCTTAAACCAGGACTTTTCGGCAAAATTCGCACCATCCACAAAGTCGGCAACAACGCCGCCCACCATGGCAGCCCCATCAGTGAACGGGACTCCCTGCACCTGATCGAGGAACTATTTCATCTCACCTACTGGCTGGTGCGCTACTATGGGCAGAATGGGCGAAAATTGGGCGATATTAGCTTCGATCGCCAGAAGATACCCCCGGCCGCACCCCCCGCTCCCAAACAACTGCAAGACCTGGAAAAACGCCTGTCCCAAAGCGATGCCCTGCGCCAATTGGCCGAAGCAAAACAGCGCCAAACCGAGGCCGAACTGGCAGCCGCTAGGGCCGAACGGGATGCCCTCCTCGCCCAAAATCGAGCGATCGCTGACCAGCACGACTACAACGAAGCCGACACCCGCCGCTACCTGATCGATGTACTACTCCAAGAAGCCGGCTGGGATACCAAAGCCCCCAACGCCACAGAGTTCGAGGTGTGGGGGATGCCCATCCAACAAGCGGGGGATACTGGGCGCGGTTTCGTCGATTATGTACTATGGGGTGACGACGGCAAACCCCTCGCCCTCGTGGAGGCAAAACGCAGCAGCAAAAGCCCCGACAGCGGCCAAAATCAGGCCAAACTCTACGCCGACTGCTTAGAAAAAAACTACAACCAACGCCCCGTTATTTTCTACAGCAACGGCTATGAAACCTATCTCTGGGATGATCTCGCCTATCCCCCCCGTCCCGTCCTCGGTTTCCTGCGAAAAACCGAGCTAGAACGGCTAATTTTCCGCCGTTCCCACCGTAAACGCCTCAGCAACACCGCCATTAACGAGGATATCGTCGGCCGCCCCTACCAGAAAGAGGCCATCCGCCGCATTACCGAAACCTTTGAAGAAAAGTGCGCCCGTAAGTCCCTGTTGGTTATGGCCACCGGAACCGGCAAAACCCGAACCGCGATCGCATTGGTGGAACTGCTCAAGAGCGCCAATTGGGTAAACCGAGTCCTGTTTCTGGCCGATCGCAATGCCCTATTAAAGCAAGCCTATCGAGCCTTTCAGCGTCATCTACCCAGCGTTACCGTCCTGCATCTGACCCGCAGCAAGGAAGTGACGGGGGCTAACGTCATCTTCTCCACCTATCAAACCATGCTCAACGCCATCGATCGCATGGATGCAGAGGGGCGAATCTTTGGAGTGGGTTATTTTGACCTAGTGATCGTCGATGAAGCCCATCGCTCCATTTATCAGAAATACGGCGAAATATTCGATTATTTTGATGCCCTGCTGGTGGGGCTAACTGCCACGCCGCGCTCGGAAATAGACCGGGACACCTACCGCATTTTCCAGCTACCCCAGGGCGTGCCTACCTTCGCCTACGAGTTAAATGATGCCGTTAGGGATGGCTACCTCGTCCCCCCCAAGGGCGTTACTGTGCCGTTTAAGTTTCTGCGTACTGGGGTTAAATACAGTGAGCTAACCCCGGAGGAGCGGCTAGACTACGAGGAGAAGTTCCGGGACGAGGAAAGCGGCGAACTACCGCAGGCAATTAACGCAGCTGCCTTTAATCACTGGTTGTTCAATATCGACACCGTGGATCAAGCATTAGAATTATTGATGCAACGGGGGCTAAAGGTCAACAGTGGCGATCGATTGGGTAAAACGATTATTTTTGCCCGTAATCACCGACACGCCCAATGTATCTGCGATCGCTTTAACAGTAACTATCCTCACTACAAAGGTCATTTCGCCAAAATTATTGACAGTCACGACAAATACGCCCAGAGTCTGCTCGATGACTTCAGCGAAGCCAACAAAGAACCGATTTTGGCCGTCTCGGTGGATATGCTCGATACCGGCGTAGATGTGCCGGAAGTGGTCAATTTGGTCTTTTTTAAGCCCGTATTCTCCCGGGTGAAGTTCAATCAGATGATCGGGCGCGGGACCCGTCTCTGTCAGGATTTGTTTGGTCCTGGCAACCATAAAACCGAGTTTCTGGTCTTCGACCTCTGCGGTAATTTCGAGTATTTCGAGCAGGATATCGATGAAACAAGCCAGAAAATACCCGAAAGCCTCACCAGTCGCCTAGTTAAACATCGCCTCGAGTTGGCAACCCGTCTCGCTCCCTCTAAGCAAAGCGCGACACCTAGAGCAAGAGAGCAGTCCTCTACTTACAAAGTCGATCGATCCGGCGACCTATACACGAGTTTGCTCGATGCACTCCATCAACACATCGCCACCATGCCCCGGGATAATTTCCTCGTGCGTCGTCGCTTGCCGCAGGTGGAAACCTTTAGTCAGCGCCAGCGTTGGAACAACCTCAGTCAGGAGGACGCGGCCACCATTGCCGACTCCTTGGCCGGTTTACCCAATAGTCTGCCCAATGAGGATCCCCTGACCAAGGAATTCGACCTTCTCTGTGTGAAACTGCAATTAGCCATTCTCAAGGCCGACCGTAGTTATGAGCGATTGCGGGACAAAGTGCGGGATATTCTCTGTCAACTGGAGACTAAACCCGATATACCGATGATTAAGGGACAATTGGCCTTTATTCGCGAGGTGCAGGACGAAAGCTGGTGGACCGGCGCAACGCCGTCAATGGTGGAGGGGATTCGGGTGCGTGTCCGGGATCTGGTCAAGTTTATCGATCGCCAAAAGCAGCAGATCGTGATCACCGATTTTGTCGATGAGATGGGGGAGGTGCAGATTGTCGATATTCCCAACACTTCGACACGGCTCAGTGACCTCCATCAGACCGGTTTTAGTCGCGAACAGTATCGCCGGAAAGTCGAGGCCTATATCCGTCAGCATCAGGATCACCTTGCGATCGCTAAGTTGCGGCGCAATATCCCCCTAACGGAGACGGATTTATCTGCCCTAGAGGAGATGCTATTTTCGGCCGCAGAAATTGAGAGCCGTCAGCGTTTTGAGGAGGTTTTTGGCCAGACAAAAAGCCTCAAGCTTCTGATCCTGGAAATCGTCGGACTTGATCCCGCAGGGATCCGCGTAGCGGCACGCCAAGCGGCTAAACAAGCTTTTGCCCGTTATTTGCAGGGGACAAACTTCTCGGCCAATCAAATCCGTTTTATCGAAAATATCATCGATATCCTCACTAAAAACGGAGTTATCAATCCGGGGGCGCTCTACGAGCCTCCCTTTACTGATAACCATCCCGAAGGTCTAGATGGGATGTTTAATGATGGGGAAGCTGATCGGATCGTCTCGATTTTGCGATCGTTTAATGAGTCCGTTGATGCGGTCTAAGAGTAAGCGCGGATGAAGAAATAAAAGCATGAAAACTGACACGATTTTTTATCAACTCTTTCAATCTTTCCCCTCTATCTTCTTTGAATTAATTCAACTCCCCATCAACGAAGCCAATAACTACCGCTTTGACTCAGTGGAAGTCAAACAACTTTCTTTTCGTCTCGATGGAGTCTTTTTGCCTCAAAATAATAACCCCCAGACTCCTATCTACTTCTGTGAGGTACAATTTCAAGAAGATGAGGCTTTTTATCAGCGCTTTTTCACCGAAATATTCTTATATCTCAGTAAAACTGACTTAACCAATGATTGGCGGGGTGTGATTGTCTATCCTAACCCTCAAGTAGAAACCGATAAAGTTCAACGCTATCGGGAACTTCTCAACTCCGAGCGAGTGAGACGGATTTATCTGAATGAACTAGAAAACATTCCTCAAACTTCGATTGGTTTAGCTACAGTCCAATTAATCACCCTATCTAAGGCAAAAGCGATTGATAGCACCCGAAAATTAATCCAAAGAGTGAGAGAAGAATTAACCCCCGACCAAAAACCCCAAGAACTCTTACAATTAATAGAGACGATTCTCGTTTATAAGTTACCACTTCTCAATCGTCGGGAGATAGAAACTATGTTTAGTTTAGATGAATTAAAACAAACTCAGTATTTTCAAGATGTGCGCGAGGAAGCGCGTCAGGAAGGTCGTCAGGAAGGTCGTCAGGAAGGTCGTCAGGAAGGCAGACTAAACAAAGCACTAGAGGCGGTCCCTCGTTTGTTAGCCTTAGGGTTAAGCGTTGAGCAAGTCGCATCCGCCTTAGAGTTAGAGGTTAAACAGGTTAGAGCTATACAAAAAGGGGCATAAAAAAAGCGATCGCCTTGTAATATCATTTTTCAAAAGTGATGACAGACTTAGTTGATTATTCCAAAGCGCAATTCCGCTCTCGGACAGGAATTGCGCTTTTAGATGTTAGTCACGACTATTGAAAATTGGTATAAAATAAGAGCATGAAAACTGACACGATTTTTTATCAACTCTTTCAATCATTCCCCTCTATCTTCTTTGAATTAATTCAACTCCCTGGTTTAAGTATTCTCAATGTTAGTAAAATCCAATAATCCCAGTAATGCTAGTATATTTGAGCAATACCCACAAATTTCGATGATGTAATTGTAATAACTGATCACTGATCACTGATCAGCCATTCCGATGCCCTTTCTCCTAGATCTAGGGGCAGACTAACCGCTTTACCGAGACGGGGACGCTCACGGGTTTCGCGGATAAAAGCTTGAAATTGACTAACACCACCCCATTCGTGGAGATAACTAGCGATCGCATTGAGATGTTCCAAATATTCAGACTCGGAGAGGGGAAAAGAAGCTTGTTCGAGATATTTCCACATTACCTGGACATGAACCTTATCTTTGATGCGTCGTAGCTGGATATCGTAGGAACGACCCCATTTTTCTAGTAATAATTGCTGTAAGTCCACACCCGTCATGGTTGATATCGCTTCTCAGATGTCAGTCAGTCAATTAATTCTAACTTACTTTTAGCTGCTGCCCCTAGGTTAGTTCACCGCGCTTCGATTCGGACAAATTCCCATAAAAAAGTTTTTTTCGGTACAGCGAGTATGTAAAATGGAATGTTGATCTTTCTTGGCCTAAACAGCATTTCATGATTTCGAGTAACGACTTTCGGAGTGGCACAACCATCCAGATCGATGGCTCTGTCTGGCGGGTGGTGGAATTCCTGCACGTCAAACCGGGTAAGGGATCGGCCTTCGTGCGAACCAAGTTAAAAAATGTCCAGACCGGCAACGTGGTAGAACGGACGTTCCGGGCGGGGGAAACCTTGCCCTCAGCCACGATCGAAAAGCGTACCATGCAGCATACCTACAAAGAAGGTGATCAGTTTGTCTTCATGGACATGGAGACTTTTGAGGAAGCAACTCTCACCCCGGTACAAATGGGCGAGAGAGCCAAGTATCTGAAAGAAGGAATGGAAGTTAATATTCTCTTTTGGAATGAGCAAGTGTTAGATGTGGAATTGCCCACCTCGGTAATCTTGGAAATCACCGATACAGATCCGGGAGTCAAGGGAGATACGGCCACCGGTGGCACCAAACCGGCGATCGTAGAAACGGGAGCGCAGGTAATGGTTCCCCTGTTTATTTCCATCGGTGAAAGGATTAAAGTGGATACCCGGGATGGTTCCTATCTGGGACGGGAATAACTGTGATGAGAAGCCCAGAAATGAGGCATTAGGGACGGGTTTAGGACTAAAGCCAGTGTTTCTGAGCCTGTTTCCCAAAACTTAGCCGCTAGATGGGAAAAATCGACGGTTTGGTGGGTGCGAATTTGGATTTGTTGCTTTTTATTTGCGGGGGGATTTCAGAGCGGTGACTATTGATTACAACGAAATTCGAGAACTGATCAAAACATTGGCAGCAACGGATATCAGTGAATTTAGCCTGAAAAGTGGAGATTTAGAGCTAAATATCCGCAAAGGAACCGTTAATACTGCCCTTAGTCCTCTCTCCGCTCCCTTACCGGTGGTGACAGCCCCGGTCGCCCCTCCAGTGGTAGCCGCCAGTCCCACCCCGGCCTCGGAAACCCCCACCCCCGAACCTGTGGCCGCCGCTATTGATAAAAAATGGCTGGCGATTACCTCTCCCATGGTCGGCACTTTTTATCGCGCTCCCGCTCCCGATGAACCCTCTTTCGTGGAAAAAAACGATCGAGTCCGGGTCGGACAAACGGTCTGTATCATCGAAGCGATGAAGTTGATGAACGAAATCGAAGCGGAAGTGGCCGGGCAAATCGTCGAAATCGCCGTCGCTAACGGTGAACCGGTAGAATTTGGCCAGACGTTAATGTGGGTTAATCCCGAATAAGTAAGTGGTTCTAATTAAATAGAAGATAGATTTTGTCTTTGATCCCCCCTGCTCCCCTTGATAAGGGGTGCTGATCCCCCCTGCCCCCCTTGATAAGGGGGGTGCCGATAGGCGGGGGGATCCCCGCCCCCAGGAAAAACTTTTTCAGCAAGCCCTAGATAGAATGAAAGCTATCCTCATGACCGCCGTGGATGTGCTGCAGCTTCAGCAAGTCCCCACCCCGAAAATTAGTCAACCGCATCAGGTTTTAGTAGCATTAAAAGCGGCTGGTGTCAACCCTATTGATACAAAAATTCGTAAACGCGGCACTTTTTACCCCGAGCAAATGCCAGCCATTTTGGGCTGTGACGGGGCGGGAATTGTCGAGTCCGTTGGGGCGGCGGTGCAGGATTTTCGCCCCGGGGATGAAGTGTACTTTTGCAGCGGCGGACTGGGCAGGGCTGGCACGGGAAATTATGCCGAATATGCCCTAATCGACGCGGATTATCTAGCCCACAAGCCGAAATCTCTTTCTTTTGCCGAGGCGGCCGCTGTACCTTTGGTTTTAATCACCGCTTGGGAAGCACTCTATGATCGCGCCCGTCTTCAGTCGGGACAAAGCGTACTTATCCATGGCGGGGCCGGGGGTGTTGGTCATGTCGCGATTCAATTGGCGAAATTGAAGGGGGCTAAAGTTTATACAACGGTGGGAAATAGCGATAAAGAGCGTTTAGTGCGGCAATTAGGGGCAGATTACCCGATTTTATACAAACAAACCGATTTTGTCGCGGCGATACTTGAACAAACCGCAGGGAAAGGAGTAGATATCGCTTTTGATACGGTGGGAGGGGAAACTTTTAGGCAAACTTGCCGAGCGGTGCGAGTATACGGCGATATGGTGACGATTTTGGAACCTACGGGCAGCTGGAAGGAAGCACGCGATCGCAATTTGCGGATTAGTTTAGAATTAATGTTAACCCCGGCTTTGATGGGACTGCCAGAAGCGCAAAAATATCAAACAGAAATTCTCAGACAAGGGGCGCGTTTAATTGACGAGAAAAAGTTAACTATTCATCTCTCCCAAACCTTTCCTTTAGCGGCAGCTATCAGCGCTCATCAACTCCTAGAAACTGGTTCGGTGACGGGGAAAATAGCCCTAATTATCGACTAGAAATCTGCTTGTTACTACTGGTGAGCAGCAGAAGTTGTTAAAGGAGGGAGAAGGCAACCCACCGCTACACTTTTGCCAATCGGTCAACCTGATTACGTTAAAATCAAAAGCAGGATACTGTGTATGACGGAAAAACTCGATGAACTCAGTGATTAAAGCGGTACAAACTGCCTATTATGGGGATGCAGCCTATCGGACACCACCACCGGACTTAGAATCTCTCCTGCTCAAAGAGAGAATTGTCTATCTGGGGTTGCCTTTATTTTCCTCCGATGATGTCAAGCGCAATGTCGGGGTGGACGTGACGGAATTAATTATCGCCCAACTGCTCTACCTGCAATTTGACGATCCCGAAAAACCGATTTTCTTCTATATCAACTCTACCGGCACATCCTGGTACACCGGCGACGCGATCGGCTACGAAACCGAAGCTTTCGCCATCTGTGACACCCTCAACTACATTAAACCTCCCGTTCATACTATCTGTATCGGGCAGGCCATGGGAACTGCAGCGATGATTCTTTCCGCAGGAACCAAGGGTTTTCGCGCCTCCTTACCCCACGCTACCATCGTTCTCAACCAAAATCGCACCGGGGCCCAGGGACAAGCCACCGATATCCAGATTCGTGCCAAGGAGGTAATCGCCAACAAACAGACGATGTTGGAAATTTTCTCGAAAAATACGGGTCAAACCACCGAAAAACTGGCGAAAGACATGGATCGCACCTTCTATCTCACCCCACAACAGGCGAAAGACTACGGATTAATCGATCGCGTTCTCGAAAGTCGCAAGGAACTACCGAAACCCCTCGCCCAAGTTAGTTAAGATTTATTACAAATTAGCAGGAGTTGTTACCAATTATGCCTATCGGTGTGCCAAAAGTTCCCTACCGTCTGCCAGGTAGCCAATACGAACAGTGGATTAGCATTTACAGCCGTCTTTCGGTGGAACGCATTCTTTTTTTGGGGCAGGAAGTCACCGACGGGTTAGCCAATGCCCTTGTGGCCCAAATGCTTTATCTCGACTCGGAAGACCCCACTAAACCCATCTATCTCTATATCAACTCGCCGGGGGGTTCCGTTACCGCTGGTATGGCCATCTACGACACCATGCAGTACATCAAAGCGGAAGTGGTGACTATCTGTGTGGGATTAGCGGCCTCTATGGGAGCATTTTTACTGGCTTCTGGTAGTCCGGGTAAGCGTCTCGCCCTTCCCCATGCGCGGATTATGATTCACCAACCCATGGGCGGAACTGGGCGCCGGCAAGCGACGGATATCGACATTGAAGCTAAGGAAATCCTGCGTATTCGCCAGCAATTAAACGAAATTATGGCTAATCGCACCGGACAAACCATCGAACGCATCGAAAAAGACACGGACCGCGATTATTTCCTCTCCGCCGAGGAAGCCGTCGCCTACGGTTTAATCGATAAGGTGGTGGAGGGAAGACCGGCTTAAGTCAGCCAGAGGTTAGAACAGGCGAGAAACCTGTTCTAACTGCCATTGGAGAAACTTCCTTAGATGGTAGGTCGGTTTATCGGATAATCCCATAAGAGGATATCTGTTGGGTATGGAATTTTTAGCAACTTTAGAAACAGGCTTGATCTCTGCGGTGGCAATCATCAAGTTTTGCCTAGAAAGTATTTCGATCGCTTGTGTGGTGATCGGATTAATTAAAACCCTACAATTAGCTTGGCAGTCTAATCGTCACCGTCGCAGTCTTCCCCCTTTTTCCTTCAATCAAATTCGCATTCGTTTTGGTACTTGGCTATCTTTAGCCCTAGAGTTTCAGTTAGGTGGAGACATCGTGGCTACTACCGTCACACCTACTATAGAAGCCTTGGCACAACTCGCCCTCATCGCTATTATCCGAACTTTCCTCAACTATTTCCTCAGCCAAGAATTGGAAACGGAATTGTCCATGGAAAAAGAGCGATCGCAACTAGCAGCCCAGGACAATCTCAGGGATTTTTAATGCCAAAAAAAGGTGAGTTGACAATCACCTGACACTAAGCCCTGATAAGTTGAAAAACTTTTTCAGCAAGCTCTAGATAGTCAACAGCTTATTACTTTCGATCGCCCATTGGGTCAATTCCGTGCGATTATGAAGACCAGTTTTATGGAGCATATTCGACACATGACTTTCGATTGTCCGTTGACTAACATTGAGTTTTGCGGCGATTTCCCGATTAGCCAGGCCCTGGGCGACCAGTTGTACTACTTTTAATTCCGTTGGGGTTAATTCCACATTACCCGGAACCTGAACAGGGGTGACATCCGGGGAATGGATGCGGGTGCTGCGTTTCGGCAACTGGCCCGCTTGTGTGAGGGAAGACTCCACCAGGGCCACTAATTCTTCCGGTTCAAAGGGTTTGACCATATAAAAATCGGCCCCGGCGGTTAAACCTGTCACCTTGTCCTGACTTTGATCCTTAGGGGAGAGAAAAATCACGGGAAGGCCACTAAAACGAATGTCCCGACGAATTGTTTCGAGGAAGGCATAACCGTCCATTTCCGGCATGATCAGATCACAGATAATCATATCGGGCATTTCCCTTGCTTTGGCAGCATTTGCCCCGCGTTCAAGGATTGCCAGGGCCTCGGAACCGTTTTCTGCGGTTGTCACCCTATAACCACGAAACTCTAGATAATCCTTCACCAAAAGTATTAAATTTGGGTCATCGTCGATTAATAAAAGTTGTTTATTGTCTTTGTTGGTCTCTTTCATCGGTATTTTCTGGGCTGCAGGGTTGGGGGAATGGAGACGGACAAAGGATCGATAGGCACTCATGCAACAGGTAGTTAGGGTTTCCTGAATAAATCTAAAAACCTTATCCAACAAGGTTTTTAGACTTTTTTTCTCTCAAAAACTGCCGACCATTGGAGTGATTGGGGGGAAAATTCTGGGACTTTTTCCCTAAAAATTAGGTAATTGACTCCCTCAAAATCGGTAAAACCCTACACCCGTTCGGACTTCGGCGTGAGCTCAGTCGAACGCTGAGCTCACGGCCGAAGCCCACACCCCACACCCGTTCGGCTGAGCTCACGGCCGAAGCCCACACCCTGCCCCCACGAAAAACTTTTTGCCGCAAACCCTAATTAATTGTGTTTCAGCTAGTTTTAACGCTGTTTTCCTCTATTGTTTCGGGTTCTTCTTCTGGACAGTTCAGGGAAATTGCCGGTAAATCGTGGCAAAGGAAAGCATATTCGGTGACGATTTGATTACCGATTAGGTGTTCTTGGATAATTCTTTCGATCGCTTCCTTGTTTACCCTTCCATACCAGACTCCTTCCGGGTACACTAATAAAATCGGACCTTGGCTGCAAACCCGCAAACAGTTGGCTTTAGTGCGAAAAATACAGCCAGGACGGTCGGCGCTGGGGCGATCGAGTTGTAATTCACTTAACCGCTTCTTTAAATAATCCCACACTTCTAACCCTTCTTCCTTGTCACAGCATTTTGGCTTAGTCTGATCGCAGCAGAGAAATAGATGACGCTGGATCTGGGCCAATCCCAACTTAGCCACATTTTCCCCCAAGATATCTCTAGTGTCCGCTTCTTCCATAAATTTTTTTTATCAACTAAACTCTTGACATTGAACAGAAAATGTGCGTAGCTGACTAAAATTTCGGTTTGAGGATGTAACGATAGATGAGATAAACGATAGCGGCGAGGATTAAAGCGCTTAAAACTGCGCTAACTAGCCGTAAAATCGCCGTTAAAATCGAAAGAGCCACAAAAACCCCCGCCACTGCCACGACTACCTGTGCCGGTGTGGACAGGCTGCCGTACCAAGTTTTCACTTTTTCGAGGGTGGCAGCGAAACTAACCGGGGTATCAAGGGGGGGAAAATCGTCGGTTTCGATTTCCACTTCCACTTCTTCTGGGGTATATTTAGTATCGAACGGTTCGGGAGACTGCATAAACACTCAAGCTACTTAACACTTCATCCCTATTTTATCGATGATTGGGGTTAACAGGGGTTGAGACAGAATTAATGTAACAATGAGTTTATCAATAGCTAAACGACTGGAATCTATGAGCCTATCGACTCCCACCGTTACCGCCATCAATTATCCTGATGCTACCATCACTAGGGCCGAACGCGCCCTCTGTTGTTCTCCTTTCCGTGTCACCCTATTCGCCGCTATGCTGGAGCAAAGTGTATCACTTTTAAGCATTCCGGGTGCTGGGGGTTTAGAGAAAGGTTATACTTCCAGACTGCTGACGGAAGCAGCAGTGGAAAGCTATCTTCTCTGGTTGATTAAAGTGGGAATTTTGCGACGCGAAGTAGATGGACAGGGGATAACCGATAGTTTTCGTCTCACTCCTTTAGGGAGAAAATTAATAGAAAAATGGCAACCCCAAGGGGACTTTTTCCCTAAACCCACTTTCTGGCAAAGATTTTTCAATACTCTGCAACGTTGGTTTTCTTTTTAATGCTGTCGGGTGTCAGTTATCAGTTATCAGTTATCAGTTATCAGTTATCAGTTATCAGATGTGAGTTTTCAGTTATTAGCCTCTTGCATGAGTGCCTGTCCTTATAAATAGCATATACTCAACGGATTTAGTATCAACTGATTACTGTTTACCGATTACTGTTCACTGAAAATACTCAATAAAAAAACTAGATGAAAGCAATTATGGTAGTGGGGACGACTTCCCACGCGGGTAAATCTTTTTTAACTGCGGCTTTATGTCGTTTATTCAACCGGAAAGGTTGGCAGGTAACACCCTTTAAAGGTCAGAATATGGCTCTTAATGCCTATGTTACCGCCGGAGGGGGAGAAATGGGTCACGCCCAGGCGGTGCAAGCATGGGCCGCGGGGACAATTCCCCGGGTAGAAATGAACCCAATTTTATTAAAACCCCAGGGAAATATGACCTCTCAGGTGATTATTAAAGGCAAGGCTGTGGGTATCACCACGGCAGTGGATTATTATCAGAATTATTTTGAGCAAGGTTGGCAAGCAATTAAAGAATCTTTAGCTAAATTATCAACAGAATTTGATCTAGTTGTCTGTGAAGGTGCGGGAAGTCCGGCGGAAATAAATCTCAAACATCGCGATTTAACTAATATGCGGGTGGCTAAATATCTCGATGCCGCTACTATTTTAGTGGTGGATATTGATCGCGGGGGGGCTTTTGCTCACGTCGTCGGTACGTTAGAATTATTAGAACCGGAGGAAAGAGCTTTAATTAAAGGTATTGTGATCAATAAATTTCGCGGACAAAAATCTCTCTTAGATTCAGGTATTACTTGGCTAGAAGATTATACAAAAATTCCCGTGTTGGGAGTTCTTCCCTATAGTGATATCTTTTTAAGTGCCGAGGATTCTCTCAGTTTACTCGATCGCCCCGCCCAAAAACCCAAAGCTGAACTAAATATCAGTGTCATTCGTCTGCCTCATATCGCTAATTTTACGGATTTTGACCCTCTCTGTGGTGAAGCAACGGTTAATGTCCGTTATCTAGAATTACAGGAATCTTTAGGTGATCCCGATGGGGTAATTATCCCCGGCTCTAAAACCACTGTTGCTGATTTAATTGCTCTTAATCAAAGTGGTATGGCTAATCAATTACAAGCCTATCACCAAAGGGGAGGTATTATCTTTGGCATCTGTGGTGGTTTGCAAATGTTAGGGCGATTAATCCTGGATCCTGACCATCGAGAAGGTCACGATAGTGAGGCAGCTGGCTTAAATTTACTGCCCTTAAAAACGGTAATTACTGCCGAAAAAATTACCCGTCAACGACAAGTTTTATCTAATTATCCCCAAGCGGGTTTACCGGTAATGGGATACGAAATTCACCAGGGAATAAGCGAATGGGAAAGTGAATCAGGTTATCAAAAAATGTTCGAGGAAGATGCTAGTCTAGGAATTGTCAATGATTCTCTGTCAATTTGGGGCTGTTATTTACATGGTATCTTTGATAATGGTTCTTGGCGAAGAACTTGGCTAAATCATCTACGTCAGCGTCGCGGTTTATTATCTTTGCCGACGGGAATTGCTAACTATAGTGAACAAAGAGAAATAACCCTCGATAAGATGGCTAATTTACTGGAAGAACATTTAAATCTTAAACCTATTTTTGCTCATTTGTAAGGAGAAATTATGACTATTGCAGTGCGTTTTTTACCCGATGATATCATCATAGAAGCGGAAACTGGAGAACTATTATTAGATGTGGCCAAAAAAGCAGGAATTGACATTCCTACCGGCTGTTTAATGGGTTCCTGTCACGCCTGTGAAGTAGAATTAGATGATGGTACTCAAATTTGTAGTTGTATTACTGGTATCCCCGGCGATCGAGATTCTTTAACCGTTCATTTATACTCCGATCCGCTCTGGTAGTTGATCCCTTAGATCTAGTCAAACTTGGGAACAATCCAAGCCGCTATAATAGCCAATAAAACAACAATTTCTAAGACTTTATATAAGTTAAGAGATTGTAGCCACTGCAAAGTATTAGCTAGACGCAAACTTAACCCCCATTGACGTAATTGAGATAACCATAATTTCGGGCTATCTTGTTCACGAAAACGCCATTTAAGAATAGATAATAACAGGGGAACCCCTCCCACTTTAGCAGTCATGAGCAGGTGCAGCACCAGACCTACTGCCATAATTAACCAACTGAGCAAATGGGCATAATACCAAAAGTGATTTAATTCCCCTTCCGGGAGCCATTCGGAATCCATCATCCGGCCACTATACAAAGCAAAAGTTAGGGCAAAAAGAATCAAAGTATTGACTAAACGATGGAGACTATACCACCAAATCGGCTTACCAAATTGGGTTAATTTGTTAAGAGAATCACTTTGAATTAATCTTTTGTTGCCGCGACGAAAAGCATAGATAGCAAAAACGGGAAAGATAATCAGAGTATAGAGGCCAAAAGTGCCGTGAATACTTTCAATTTCTCGATATTCTGGTAAAGGCAGTTTTAACCAACGACCGTCAAAAGTATCATAGGTCCAATAGGCCGTAACCATGGCGGCAATGAGGGCAATTCCCGTTAATCCGTGCAGAATTCGCAGTAAAAGAGGTTGATAGGGTTGATTAGTTTTCATGAACTCGATCGATACAATAGGGTATGTAAACTTGCCCAGATACTATGTTAACTAATCCTTGGCTCGTCGCTGTTCTTCTCAATACCGTCCTCCTCGGAATCGCTGCAATTGCGCCAAAAAAGCTCTTAACTCCGATGGGTTATCTCCATGCTTGGGTTTTAGGGGTAATTGTCTGGGGAAGCTTGGGATGGCGCGGTTATCTAATTGTTTTATTCTATTTTCTCGTCGGTTCTACTGTCACCCGCATCGGTTTAGCGCGCAAGGAAGCGGAGGGAATTGCCGAAAAAAGAGCGGGGGTACGCGGTCCGGAAAATGTCTGGGGTTCCGCTTTAGCGGGGGCAATTTGCGCTATCCTCAGTCTTTTTGCCGCTTCTCCCTGGGATTACCTCTTAATACTCGCTTATGTGGCTAGTTTTAGCACTAAATTAGCCGATACTACTGCCAGTGAGGTGGGCAAAGCTTACGGTAAAACTACTTATCTAATCACTAATTTTAAATCCGTCCCCCGGGGAACGGAAGGGGCTGTTAGCTTAGAGGGAACGATCGCCGGTTTGCTCGCAGCCACGGCGATTTCCCTGTTAGCATGGGGTATCGGTGCGATCGATCTTCTTGGTGTGTTATGGTGTGTAATTGCGGCATTTATCGCTACCAATATCGAAAGTCTCATCGGTGCTACTCTACAGACTCGCTTTCTGTGGTTAACTAATGAATTGGTCAATGTGATCAATACGGTTATCGGTGCGATCGTGGCTATCCTGTTAAGCTTGCTCTGGTCTTTCAGCTAAAATTAAGTGACTAAAGAAATATCTATGCTAAAGTGGCGTTTTTGTGCATTGTCCCTGCTGTTACTGCTAATTACTGCCTGTGGGACAGAAAATCAACCCAATTCTGGTTCTACCACTGCCAATAGTCCCGATGCGGGCCGCTTGCAAACGGTGAAAAATCGCGGTAAGTTAATTTGTGGCATTAACGGAGAAGTGCCGGGGTTTAGCTTTGTTAATGAAAAAGGCGAATATTCGGGCTTAGATGTGCAAATTTGCCGAGCTATTGCGGCTGCTCTCTTTGATGATCCCTCCAAAGTCGAATATCGTAAACTTAGCCCCCAAGAGAGATTTACTGCCGTACAGACGGGAGAAGTGGATATCCTCAGTCGCAACACCACCTGGACGATTAACCGGGATACCGCCCTGGGGATGGAGTTTATCACCCCGGTTTTCTATGATGGTCAAGGAATTATGGCCACGAAAGCCAGTAATGTTAAGAAATTAGAAGATTTGAGCGGAAAGTCCATTTGTGTGCTATCGGGAACCACCACAGAACAAAATCTGGCCGATGCCATGGCAAAAGCGGCAGTGCAAGGTTATAAACCGATCGTTTCCGATGATGTGGAGGCTTTATATACAGCTTATCAGGCGGGGCGTTGTCAGGCTGTCACTTCCGATCGCTCCCAATTGGTGGCCCGGCGCTCGGTTTTTCCCCGACCACAGGATCATCAATTATTAGAAGTGGTAATATCTAAGGAACCCTTGGCCCCGGCCGTGGCCGATGGTGATCCCGCTTGGTCGAATGCCGTCCGCTCGATCGTTTTTAGTTTAATTCAAGGGGAAGAATTCGGGATTAACTCCCAAAATATTGCCACTTTTGCCGATAGCAAAGACCCCAGTATTCGGCGCTTTTTGGGTATCGATGAGAAGTTAGGCGAAGATATGGGTTTACCCAATGATTTTGCCCAAAGAGTCTTAAAACAGGTGGGTAATTACGGTGAAATTTATGATCGTGAAATTGGTAAACCCCTGCAACTCGATCGAGGTTTAAATAATCTTTGGACAAAGGGGGGTTTATTGTATTCTCCTCCTTTTCGTTAGTTTTAAGATTGTGTTTCCTGACGGGGAATATAGACCCCTATGGCCGCTGGAATAACTCGAAACATGGCGGGAGTAGTGCTAGTAATTTCGCCATCGGTGTTAATACTATGGGGTTTACGAGTCTGAATTTGAATTTCTTTCCCCTTAAGAGTTCTCACCCAAGATAATAAACCCTGTTGTCCTCGTGGTAATGTCCATAAAAGCGGGAAAATTTGCCACCAGTGTTCAATTTCTAGGCTATATAAATCTAATCTTTGATCGTCGATTTGGGCATCGTGAGCGATCGGCATTCCTCCCCCATAATAACGACCATTTCCGATCGCTATTTGTAGGGTTTTAACTTTGATATTTTGGCCATCAATACCGATCATAGCGGTAAAAGGACGGGTTTTACTTAATAACTGTAGGGCTGTCCAAGCGTAGGCCAAAATCCCCAAACGTCGCTTTAAACCCTTGTTCAGTTTTTGGGTAATTTTCACACTTAATCCTAAACTAGCCACGTTGAAAAAGTATTTATTATTTACCCAACCTAGATCGATATATTTTAAATTACCTTCGGCAATAATTCGACAGGCTTCGGCAATAGAATTCGGTATCCCTAAAGTCCGGGCTAAATCATTAGCCGTTCCCAGAGGTATAATGCCCAGGGGCAGTTGAGTTTCTACCAACACATCCACCATAGCATTAAGAGTCCCATCGCCACCACCGACGATAACTAAATCAATATTAGAGCGATATTTTTCCATCAAAAAAGGTATATCTTCTACCTTTTTCAAAGGGACGCTGATAATTTCAAAATCCCAATGATTAAGCAGCTCGACAGTTTGAGCAAAGTTTTCTTTACCCTTGCGCGAGTGACGATTAATTAGTAGTAAAGCTCTTTTAGTCATAGGTAAGTTTCTCAGTAGCATCAATATCTGAAGATAAACCAACACCAGCTTTTTGAGAGATTGTATATAGGGTCTGCTGAAAAAGTTTTTCCTAGGGGCAGGGTGTAGGGTGTGGGGTTTTACCGGTTTTGAGGAGGTCAATTACCTAATTTTCAGGGAAAAAGTCCCTGAATTTTCCCCTGATCACTCCCATATCTGGTACTTTTGGATTTAAAAAAAGTCTAAAAGTCTTATCCAGCAAGGTTTTTAGATTTATTCAGCAACCCCTATATAGACTTTGCCGCAACCAGAGCCACCAAAGCCTTGTAGGGACTGAAAACAGTTGGTTTTCCCACAAGCTGGTGATGGGATTTGAACCCGCGACCGGCTGATTACAAATCAGCTGCTCTACCACTGAGCTACACCAGCATTTTTAACCAACCCATTATAACACAAATAGACCAAGTGGTCACTGAGCCTTGTCGAAGTGTGGAGATTTTTTCTTGTCGAGCATATTCAACCCGCCGCTTTCCTTCCCCAGTCAGCTGCCCGGAGACTAGGGACCGATACACAGACATTCAATGAGTCAACAGGGATGACCAATAATTAGTTATCAGTGACCATTGACCGTTTAATAAGAGCCAGATTAATCCCCCTATTCCGAATAGAATAGTCAAGACATAAAACTGTGATTGACCGGAAACATTATACTTTAAGGCACTGCCGCTAAAAATCGTCGCTAAACTGACTAAATTAACCAGACCATCAATAATATAACGATCAAGCCAAGCGGTAATTTTTGACAGGCTGCCCACCGCTAAAACCACGGTAAACTGATAGATGCGATCGAGATAAAAGTCATAAGCGAACAAATCTTGCAGGAATCGCAGGATTAACCCAGTTGGTCTCGCCCAAGCTCGTCTTAACTCTACCATTAACCCGATAACTAGGCCAATTACTCCAGAGGCCATCAGTAAGGGAAAACCCCAGACAATAGTGAAACTCTGGTTATTAACGAGAGGATTGGTGAAAGATAGCCAAAAATCCCAACGTAGGGGAATAATCGGGGCCAATAAAACGATTAAAATCAACGATACCATGGGCAAAGCCATCGGCCAAGCCACTTCCGGGGTGCGATGGGTTTTACTTTGGGTTTGTCCCAAAAAGACTAAACGAAAGACCCGAGTAAGATTGACGATGCTAAGACAATTAACAAAGATTAAAACCGCTAATAACCACCAAGGAATCCCCCATTCGCCACTTAACCACCGTTTTAACGTCCAAAACATCCCTAGGGGCATTAAAACCGTCATCCCCGCGGAACCTCCTAAAAAAGCCGTGGTCGTGGCGGGCATTCTTGCCCAAATTCCCCCCATTTCCGTGATATTTTGGTTACTGGTGGTGAGAATTAAGGCTCCTGCGCTCATAAACAATAAGGCTTTTGCCACCGCATGGGAGAATAAAATTAGTAAGGCGATATCCACATGACCTAATCCCACCGCAATAAAGACCAAACCGAGATAGGCGCTGGTGGAGTGGCATAAAACCCGTTTAATATCAATTTGGGACAAGGCCATCAGAGAAGTCCCAATTGCCGTCATTGTCCCCAAAACTATTAAAACATTGGCCGCGATCGGAGATAGGGTAAACACCGGCTGCAGCTTAATTAAAACATAGGCCCCCGCCGAAACCACGATCGAATTCCGCATGATTCCGGCTGGATTTGGTCCCTCCATCGCCTCATCTAACCACAAATTCAGGGGAAATTGGGCGCATTTACCCGTTGGACCAGCAATAAGGGCTAATCCTAACAAAGTCGCCGTCAGAGGCGGTACAGGGTTATTTACTGCCCAATTTTCTAACTGAGAAAAACTCAATCCTTCTCCGTAACTGGACAGAGCCACCAAACCCATCAATAAAATAATATCGCCGACGCGCTTGGTTAAAAAGGCATCTCGGGCCGCGGTTACTACCAAAGGTTGGGCATACCAAAAACCGACGAGGAGATAGGTAGAGACTGTTAACATCTCTAGGAAAGCGTAACTGAATAGTAGGGAGTCACTCAGGGCAATTCCCCCCAAAGCTGCCTCAAAAAAGCCCATTAAGCCATAAAATCTCGCCAAGGACCAATCCTTTTCCATGTAGCCAAGGGCATAGATTTGGGCCAAGAGACTGATGAGGGTAATTAGTTCCAGCGTCCCCAAACTGACGGGAGAAAGTTCGATCGAAAGGGATAAACTAAGATCGGCCACTTTTACCCATTCAAAAGCCAGTTTAATCGTCTCTCGATGCCAAATTTGATTAAAAGCGATCGTTCCGTGTATTAACCCTAAGACGGTCATCAATAGGTTAATATAAGCTGCCGGCCGCGGACCGGTGCGACTAATAATGCCTAAAGACCAAGGTAGGGTTAAAATCGAACCAATTAAGCCATAAATGGGAATTAACCAGCAAGTGTAAAGGAATAAATCTTTCATTCAGGGGGTTATTCAGTTATCAGTTATCAGTGATCAGGTTTAAGTTTTAAGTTATCAGGTTTAGGTTTTCAATTTTCAACAAATTTAGGCTCTTTCACTGGTTACTGATTACTGATCACTGATCAACGGCCATAAAAAACCAATACTCGATCGAGAAAGGATCGAGTTTAGTCAATTTAAGTATTTTACAGTTAATCCCGCGATCAGGCTAAATGCGCTGTAATAAAGATTTACCGTGGGAATCGGTGCTACAGGTGGCGAATAATTGATATTGACGACTAAGAGCGAGAGCTTGTTCGGTTTCCCGTTGACTCGGCAGCCAGGGTTTGGGATTGCCGTAGGCATAAAAAGCCTCAATACCATCAATACCCAATTCTACCGCCGCCGCCACTAAATCGGCTGCGGGACGATGGTAACGAAAGGGATGGGCGAGAACCACTAAGGCCCCCGCTTGCTGTAAACTTGTAATGACTCTAGAGGCTAAAGCCAGATCTCCTTCCGGTTTGGCTCTTTGCAGATAGGGAGTCAAGACGACATGAGCGGGATCGAAACCATAGCCAAGAATATGCACTTCTGTCTCCAACAGATCCGCCGTAATTTCTACCCCTGTCCAGAGATGAGGTAGAGAACTCTTTAAATGCTGATTTTCCAGCCAAATTTGGGCTTGTCGATAACCTTCGATCGAGTGATGATCGGTAATTGCTAATCCTTTTAGTCCGATATCTAACGCTTGTCTCATCAAGCCTTGGGGACTCATTTGACCATCGGAACAATGGGTGTGAAGATGGAAATTGTAATGGTGGGGACAACTATCATAGCCAATGTTTGCCCACACCGCTTTCAGGGCGAGGGTATCTTGAGCTAGGGGTGGAATTGTAGCAGAAACGACCATGCAGTATTAAGGAAATTTCCCAAAGATTACAAATTGTTAACAATCAGCATAGCAAATACCAAAAAAAATTGGGTAGCTGCTGTTACCGCTAACACCTTTAGAGACTGTTCGTCAATGAATATTAAGCGGCAATCGGAGCCTTCTTCAGTCTCCGCGCTGATTATCGGTTATCGCTGCCCCTACAGGACTCAAAATCTTCCACCTGTTTCGCGAAACAAGACCCTAAAACCCTTACCTCGTCTATATTTGAGATTTATTCAGCCAGCCCTATGTACCAAGCTTTTTACTACAAACGTTTTGGCTCCCTCTCTCCGCTCCCTTCTCATAGACAGTCTTGACGAGTAACTTAGATACGCTAACAGCTTACTATGGAGTAAGAATACTAAGCTTTTGACTAGAATGGATGATTATCGGTGGCCAAATAAATAAACCAGATGTAACCGATAGTATCGACCGATTAACCATGGCAGAATGGATTATTTACAAAGAATTTCGCTTTGAAGCAGCCCATCATTTACCCCATTATGAAGGTAAATGTCGCCGTCTCCACGGTCATAGTTGGCTAGGGCGCATCTATGTGAAAAGTAATCATTTACAGTCCCAAGGCTCACAACAGGGAATGGTGATGGATTTTGTCGAAATTAAACAATATTTACAGCCGCTACTCGATAATTTTCTCGACCATCATTATCTCAATGAAACCACTGGTTTAGAAAATCCCACCAGTGAAGAATTATCGCGCTGGATCTATGAAAAATTGGCAAAAGCTGGTTTACCCAACCTTTATGCCGTCGAAATCCGCGAAACCTGCACCTCTGGATGTACCTATTATCCCTAATCAGCAAGCTATCATTAGCTAGGTTTGTCAATTGTTTTCGATCTAGAGCGAACTAATCAATTAAATCTCTTGCCAGATAAGAATTTAGTCGATTTATGCCACCCTATGGAACCATACCAAGTAACGAAGAACCTATTTTCTCTTGTCTTGTTTGTGTCTGCCTGGAGGCAAAACTTCAAAAAAAAGACTTTTTGTTGAGAGCTTGTTTTTTTTTGCTACTTTTTCCTTCATTTTTTCAGACTTTACCTCTTTGTCTTAGCTGTATTTTTTTTGTACTACACTTTGAAGTGCGGAATGTGGGTTGTAGTTCCTCTGTCACCCCTTGAATTGATCGCGCTATCCTGCATATTTCCAAAAAAGCAACCGATGAATTAGGTAGAAGCTCAAATCACCCTCACCGAGGAACTACCCATGAAATCCTTCGCCCTTCTCACCACCGTCAGCCTGCTCGGCCTCTCCACCCTCGCCACTGTTCACCCCGTTATGGCCCTAGAAAGCCGACAACCAGTCGAAACCCGGATCGCTCAAACGAACTACAAAGAAGCGATCGCCCACTTTAACCGGGGAATTAACTACATCCAACAGGAAAAATATGATCTCGCCGTCGCTCAATTCACCAGAGCGATCGAACTCGATCCAGACTATACCGAAGCTTACCTCGGTCGGGGCATGATTTACACGATTCGCGAACAATGGCGGCCGGCGTTTCAAGACCTGAACACCGCGATCCGACTAAACCCCCGCGCTGCCTACGCTTACCATTTCCGCGGATACGTCCATCTCGCATTTAACCAGAGACAAAATGCGATCGCCGATCTAACAACGGCCGCCGAATTATTTCGCCAGCAGGGAAACACAGAAATGTACAACAGCGCCATAGAAGCACTACGGCAGATAGGTGCGTAAGTTGCAAGGGAGAGCGATCGCTCTCCCCCTCTAAACTTTTGTGAAAAAAGCAACCTGAAGACTTAAAACTTGATCGCATAATTGGGAAAAAACCAACGATAACATCCTTGCAAGTATCCCTCGACTAAAGAGGAGCCAATCCGATGAAACCAATTACTTTCACCCTATCGGTGCTACTGGCCACCACTGGCCTACTCGTTCAACCAGGAGGCTTCCTGATGGAAAACATTCCACCCATCCTCGCCCAGGAGCAGACCGCTTCTAGAGTCTATCAGAAAGCCAGCCCCGCCGTCGTCACCGTCAAAAATGGCAGCGGCCACGGTAGCGGCTTTCTGGTCAGTCCCGACGGTATCATCATTACCAACGCCCACGTTGTTGCGGACGGACCGCGGGTGGTGACGGTGAAATTTTCCAACGGACAGCAGGCCTCGGCAGACGTGATCGGCTTTGCCAAAAATGGCGTGGATTTAGCCGTCCTGCGGATTTATAACCGCCAAAACCTGCCCTATCTTCCCCTCGCCCGTCCGAACTCCGCCAAAGTCGGCGAAAGCGTTTTCGCCATCGGCACACCCTTAAACGAGGACTATCAAAACACCCTCACCCAGGGCATTATCAGCCGTCTCGACCCCGAAAAAGGCATTGTGCAACACAACGCTAATATCAACAAAGGCAATTCCGGCGGGCCGCTTTTGAATTCACGGGGGGAAGTGGTGGGGGTTAACGTCGCAGGCGATATCGGGAGTTACGTTTACGACGGTGCGGGAAACCCGATCGGCCTTACCCAGAGCGGCATTAATTTCGCCGTTTCCCTCGATCGCCTGCAAGCTTTCCTCACCGCGGTTAAAACAGGCGATGTCTCCACCGTCTCAACATTAGGACAGGACGATCGGATACAGTTACTCGCCCTCCCTCTTAACGGTCAGACCGTTCAAGGCAACTTGACCAAAGACAAAAACGAGCAATATTACGGGTTCGAGGGTCGTGCCGGACAGAAAATCGTTCTGGATATGAACAGCAACGAGATCGCTCCCTATCTTGTCCTCTATCGCGTTCTCCAATCTTCCGAGGGGACAAAATACCCAGAGGTCGCCCGTAGTAACCAGCGTGTCGATCGCGCCCCCGGGGATTTTAACGCTCGACTTGTAACCGAATTACCCGCCGATGGAGTTTATATCCTAGTGGCCACCTCTCGCGAAGGGGGTGAATCGGGTCGCTACACCCTCAACGCCGCCGCTAACCCTTAAATAATCCCATTTTGACCCTAATCACGATTCTAATCCCTATTTTCTGAGTAACTATCCCTATGAACTCTAGATATATTTCCCACCGTCTCGCTTGCGTCGGCCTCCTCGCCACTGTCCTCCTCGGTGGTATCGCCCCCGGTTTCAGCCAATCGACCACCCCGAATGGCGTCACCTTCTTCTGTAAAGAGGTGTTCGATCGCGCATCGGGAGGAAAAATCCCCGCTACCCTGGCTTGGATTCCCCAAAGAAGCGGCAATGTGCGGATTATCGGCTGGAAATCGGAATATTTCTCCAAACGTTCCCCGGTTCGTTGCGAGGAAGTCACGAAAAAATTCCAGGAAGCATATAATCAAGGGCGTTTTAACTATCTCACCACCGGCCGGGCGAAGGGATACCCGATCATCTGCAGCGTTTCACGATCCGGCGATCCCTGCGATGGTAATAGCCAACTTTTTACCCTTAAACCCCACGACAATCCAGATTTAGTCTTGCAACAACTCATGGACATCCTAGAGGGGAAAAGCTCGGATATGCTCCTCCAGAATTCCGGAGATAAAACCTATATCTCGATGACGGAGTTTTTCGCCAAAGCACCACTCGCCGATCGCGACGCGCCCTGTGGTACGAGATCTGCTGGCCCGCAAAATAATTGCGTTCCCACCCGCTAGAATTTTCGCTGTTTTACCCCGAATTTCCCCATAATAACCATGTTGAAACCCTTTCCCCTACTCCTAAGCCTCCTACTTCTGCCCGTCGTACCGGTTAAAGCGCTATCCCCTTTCTCTGCTCCGGCGATCGTGGCGGAAGACAGCCCAGACGCGCAGATCGAGCGATCGATCCGTCAAGTCACCGTTAAGATTACTAGCGAGATAAATCGGGGATCGGGAATCATTATCGGGAAAAAAGGCAGTATATACCTCGTTTTGACCAACGCTCACGTTATCCGCGGCGCGAAAACCCTACAGATCCAAACCCACGACGGCCAAACCCGCACAGCCTCGATCGCGCCGAATTCCCTTTTAAAAGATAAGGATCTGGCCCTGGTGGAGTTTAGCGATACCAGGAATTATCCGATCGCTAAAATCAGTGTCATTCCCATGGAAACGGAACTAGATATCACCGTGACCGGTTATTCCGCAGAAACGGGGCAGTACACCACCGATAACGGGAAAATTGAACAGACGAGCGATCGACCCCTCCGGGAGGGCTACAGCGTCGGTTATAGTGGCGATATCGTGCAGGGAATGAGCGGCGGTGGTATCTTTTTCGAGGATGAGTTAATCGGCATTAACGGGCGATCGGCCCATCCGATTCTCTCTAACTACATCTACGAAGACGGTACAAAACCCACAGACGCAGAAATCCAACAGATGAGAGCGGTTAACTGGGGCATTTCCCTTCATACCCTATTAACCTACATCCGTCCCGAAATCCTCAGCGCGTACCAATTACCCTTACCGAAAAGCTCACCGGGCATCGAAAACCCCACCTATACTGGCTATATCGCCCAATTAGAAACAAAAGCGAAGGGTTTCACCGTCCGGATCGATAGTAGCAGTCAGGCCAACGGTAGCGGCGCAATTATCGCCCGCGAAGGAAAATCCTACACCGTATTAACCGCCGATCATGTCCTCTGTGAGAAAATCTCCGAGGAGAAAACCTGTGCCGATTACACCTATACCCTCACCACCAGCGACGGCAAAACCCTTCCCCTCGACCGAAAAACCATTATTCGACAGGAAGGGGTCGATCTGGCCATTTTTACCTTCGAGAGTAACGAGAATTATCCAGTCGCAGAAATCGCCAACTATAGCCCCAATCGAGAGAGTCCCGTTTTTGTGGCGGGATTTCCCAAAATCGGCGATAAACGAGCGGGATGGCTCTTTAGCGGCGGTGCGGTGAAAAGTCAGGAGGAAGGACTTCTCGCCACGCGACAGAGTGATTTTACGATTACCCAAAGCGGGGCATCCCTCGGAGTTAGTTCCCTGAGCGGCGGTTACGATATGGTTTATACCAGTATTACCTTCGGCGGTATGAGCGGCGGCCCAGTCTTAAACGCAGCCGGACAGGTAATCGGCATTCACGGGCGCTCCGAGGGAGTAAAAGGCAGAATTCAGCTAGGTTTTAGCTTAGGGATTCCGATTAATAGTTTCATCGGTTTACAGGAAAAATTTCAAGTTAAATTACCTTCTTTAGTTACCGTGCAACCCCGATTGACAGCACAACAAAAAGAGGAGATCGATCGCACCCTCGTCAATGTAGAAGTACCGGAAACCAACGCGCCCGCGAATATCTGGATCGAGCGGGGAAATCAACTCTGGCGCTTGAAAAAAGACGATCGAGCATTGCAAGCTTTTGATCGGGCGATACAATTAAACGATCCCGAATACACCTATTTAGCTTGGTACGGTAAAGCGTTAGTTTACAATCGTCAGTATCAATATCGGGACGCTCTTGAAGCGATCGAGAAAGCCCTCGCTACCCTACCCACTCGCGAGCAAGGTTCGGAATTTCACGCTGAAATTTTACACGAGAGGGGTTCACTGTATTGGGCGTTAAGTCTAGGTCAATACGAAAAAGCGATCGAGAGCTATGAACAAGCGATAAAAATCTTTCCCCGCAATCCGAATTACTACAATAGTTTATCGACGCTATTGGTTATACGACAATCCTTTATACGACAGGACGTAAGACAATACGATCGAGCCTTAGAAGCGATCAACCGCGCCATAGAAATCGCTCCCCGTTCCGGTTGGTACAGCAATCGCGGGATGTTATACGGTGCTTGGAAAAAATGGGATCTCGCGTTAGCCGATTATAATAAAGCACTGGCGTTAAATCCGAATAACGCTAGGGCGTATATAAACCGCGCCGATGTTTACAAAGAGCGCAAAGAATTTGATTTAGCTCTAGCCGATTATAACCGAGCGATCGAGATCGATGCTAATTTCGCAGGAGCTTATGCGAGTCGGGGGATATTTTACATGGCGCGTAAAAAATGGGATTTAGCTCTAGCGGATTATAATCGAGCGATTAGCATTGATCCCGATAATCCTATCCTTTCTTTTCCACGGGGGATTTTCTATCATTTTCAAGGAAGAAACGAGTTAGCGCTCGCCGATTTCACGAGAGTGATCGACAGTTATTCTTATCAAGCTGTCGCTTATATCATGCGCGGTTTGGCCTACGTTTCCCTCAAAAAATGGGACTTAGCTTTAGCCGATTTGAACCGGGCGATCGAACTCGATCCGAATTCCGCCTTCGGTTATGGTGGTCGCGGGGGATTATACGAGGGGCGGCGCGAATGGGACTTAGCCCTAGCGGATTATAATCGAGCGATCGAACTCGATCCGAATTCCGCCGCGAGTTACGAGGCGCGGGGAAATCTTTACAATAAACAACAAAAGTGGGATCTCGCTATCGCCGATTATAGCAGGGCGATCGAACTCGGTAATTTCGATGGTTATAGTCGTCGAGGAAGTGTATATTTCCAACAACAAAAGTGGGATCTGGCTCTCGCCGATTATAATAAGGCGATCGAAACCGATCCAAATCCCGAACTCGCCTATTTCCAACGAGGGGCTTTATACGAGTTACAGAAAAAAGGAGATCTCGCACTCGCCGATTACAGCCAAGCGATTCGATTAAATCCTTATTTCGAGTTATTTTATCGATTTCGGGGATCTCTTTACTACCGTCAAAATCAACTCGATCTCGCCCTTGCCGATTATAATAAGGCGATCGAGCTTAATAGTAACGATGCAGAACTGTATTACAACCGTGGGGAAATTTACCGACAACAGCAAAAATCGGATATCGCCTTAGCTGATTACAGTCGGGCGATCGAACTCGATCCGAAATACTGGTCGGCTTATTTACAACGTTATATTATTTATGAGCAACAAAAGAAATGGGATTTAGCGATTGCAGATATCACGAAAGTTATCGAGATCAAGCAATTTCCGGATGCCTACTTCGTGCGCGGCTCCAAGTACCTAGAATGGCAAAAATGGGATTTAGCTCTAGCGGATTTTAATAAGGCAATTGAGCTTAAGCCAGACAATGCTTCATTTTACTCTGCGCGAGGAATCCTTTACTATCAAACTCAAAAATGGGATTTAGCTCTAGCGGATTTTAATCGGGAGATCGATCTCGATCCCAATCGCAAGGACTCTTATAATTTCCGGGGAGAAATTTACAAAAGACAAAAACGCTATAGCGAGGCATTACAAGACTATCAAAAAGTTCTCGAACTGGACGAAAAAAATCTGATTGCGATTACCAATATTGGCTTAATTCATTACGAACAAGGCGATCTAAATTTGGCCAGTAGCCAATTTCAAAAAAGTCTTGAAATTAACCCCCAATCTGCCGAAAATCAACTGGCTCTCGCTGTTACCCTCTACCGTCAAGGCAATACGGAGAAAGCGATCAAACTTGCTAAAAGTGCGCTTAAAATCGACCCTGAATTTGCCAAGGTTGAAACCCTGCAAAAAAATCTCTGGGGTGATAAAATCATCGCCGATGCTCGAAAACTGTTCTCGCAACTGTAGTAGTTTTCTAGGTTGGGTTGAGCGAATAAGTATGTTAAAGAAAACCTCTCAATTTCAAGGAAAAGCGAAACCCAACACCCAACACCTAAATCCGTCTGAATCTTTTTGTTGGGTTTCCTTGGGTCTAGAAATAACAGCACTTAATCTTATTACCACACCCAGGAGGCCCCCAGAAAAGAAGTTTGGTCTTTGGTAAGTATCCATACTTAGCTAATTTTTGTCGTTGACGATGTTGATCTAAGACTCTCTCTATTTTAGCTTCAGTTTCTTGATTAAAGACAATTTGAGTTGAATCTATAGAGCTTTCTTCAAGTATAACTAAATCCTCGCCACTGTGACGATATCTAGGAAGTAATCTTAATCCATTCTCTGGAATCTGTTTCAACCGTTGCTTTCCTAAAACTTGCTGTAGCTCTTGAGCAAGAGCATGATGATTAGCGGCTAATTGATCGGCAATAAGAGACTCCCCCGCTCTTTGAAGGCTTGAAATAGCCAAGTCTTGAAGTCTTTGTCAAAAATTAGCTTATTTTTTCGAGAAATTACTGCATTTTTAACATCCATTCTACCGCCCGTTCATACAGTTCTAAATTACCAGTTTTTATCAAAGCATTAGCAGCTTTTTGCAAATAGTTAAGGCTCACTACTCGACTACTAGGATTTTTATCATCGTAGGTGGCAAGCGCCAAATTATAATAAGCTTCGCCATAATTTGGCTGATGAGTAATTGCTAATTGATAATCGGTGATCGCTGCCCTTTTATCGCCTATTTTTTCCTTAACTAAACCTCGATTATAGTAAGCTTCAGCATAGTTAGACTGGAGAGAAATAGCCATATTTAAATCCTCCAAAGCTCCGGCATTATCTCCCAAATCAAAGCGAATCACTCCCCGGTTATTATAGGCGATCGGATTATTGGAATTCAATCTAATTGCCCTATCTAAATCCTCTAAAGCACCCTCCTTATCCCCAGTTTGTCGTCGAATAATACCACGATTATTATAGGCGATCGGATTGGCCGATATTCTCGGTGTTACTTGTACATTATCGGGAATAGTAGCGGTATCAGTGCGTGCATTTCCCCGATTGCTATACGCTGTCACATCGATAGGATTAATGCTCAAAGATTGCAGATAATCTGTAATCGCTCCTTGGTCATCTCCCACGTCAGCGCTACTATTCCCACGACTATAGAAAATTCTCCCATCACGGACTTTTTCTAGGAATACATTATAATCCTCGATCGCTCCCTGTTTATCCCCTTTTTCAAAACGCGCATTGGCCCGTTTATGATACCCTTCTGGATCGTTAGGATAGGCAACTATATAAGTAGTATAATCTCTTTCGGCCGCAGCAAAATTTTTCAGAGCAAAATAAGCATCTCCCCGGGCCAGAGCATGACAAGAGACGTTATAATTAGGAAGAAAATCGGTTTCTCTGGAGTTATAAAAATAGTTTTTGTCGGCAGATTCTTGGATATTTTCGCTACAGACAGAGCGAGAAGTAAAACTAGGTGTATTGATCCGATCATCTTGGTCTAAGGCAATATTATAATTATCTACTGCCTCCTGATAACGCCCCAATTTATACAGCACTAACCCCCGATGATAGTTAGCGGCTGCATCATGACGATTTCGTGCTACTGCCGCAGTAAAATCCTCTAAAGCTCCCGCGTATTCTTGATATTTATTCGCTCGCATTAACCCCCGATATACATAGGCTTTTGCGTCTTGGGGTTGCAGATAAATTGCTTGGTTATAATCTTGAATTGCCCCTTGATTATTGTTGAGTCTTAGGTGAGCATAACCCCGTTTAATAAATGCTCTAGAATGGGGAATTTTATCGTAGTTGGGATTAACACGGATGACAAGTGCTAAGTCTTTGATGGCTCCATTATAATACTCGATCGCTGTTTGATATCCTTCCGGGGAATTATTCGATAAATTGGCTAATTCTACTTCCTCGTCAGCCATTTCAATTTGTACTCTGGCACGGTTTTGATAACTGCTAGGAGCATTCTTGGCTAAAAATAAGTTAGGTGAGCATTTTAAAACGATTTTATAATCCTTAAAAGCCTCTCGTTTTCCTCCTATCTTTTCTAAAGCTATAGCCCGATTATAATATCCTTCAATTAGATCGGGTTTGTATAAAATAGCCAGATCATAATCTTTGATAGCCTCTGCATAATTTCCCCACTGAGAGTATAGCTGTCCTCGATGATAATAGCCGCGATAATCTTCAGTTTCATAACCGATGAAACGCCGGTAATAATCTAAAGCCAAGGATTGATGATTGAGCAAAGATGCAATAATTGCTAGGTTAAAGTAAACTTCGCTTTTATTGGGATTATATTTAAAGGCTTGCTGAAAATCTGAGCGGGCAGCTTCTAATAATTTTGGCTGACGCTGCTCCTTGGCCATGGCTAACTTTAACACACCTCTTTGATAATAGGCTTGGGCTAGTAACTGTCGATCTTTGAAGGCGGGAGCATTATAATTACTATACCAAATGTATTGACTGAAATCATCGATCGCACCGTTTCGATCGTTGATTTTTTCTCGCGCCATTCCCCGTTGAAAATAAAGTTTAATCGTACCCAGATCGCTAGGATAGACTCGCAGAGTGGCCGAATAATTAGCAATTTCTCTTTGGAGAGCATTTGTATCAACTTCTTCCTTAGAAATGACAGGACATTGTAGATTTTCTACTGCTTTAACCGAGCTAACTGCTAAACCAAATAATTCCCAAAACAACAGGGGAGACAATAAACATATTTTTCTAAAAAGCTTGACATTTAAACTATTTTGTGCTAGGGGATTGGGGAGGGCTTGATCTGTCGGGGTTTTAGGGATTAAGGATTGTTGTGGCATGATGATTAAAAAAATTTGCAGTAAACTCAAATCTGAATTGCATCACTATCCGATCGTATTTGATAAAATACCTCAAAGGGGGTTGGATAGTCAAGACATTTTCGGGGATGATTGTTAATTAACTCCACAACTTTTGCAGCTTCCTCCCGTTGGCTCTCTAGACTGGTTATGGCAAATTAGTAGTTTTAATGAGCTTAAAAACTTAGATAGTATGGAATCGAATAAAGCCAAAATATTTTTTGTTAGAATTAATATCCTGTCAAAGTAAGTTCTCGAGCCGCTATCGGGTCAAAATATCTAAAAGCACAGATAAATTTGACATCATCTTCGGTTTTATGGGTAGGATAGTTGTCTCTTGTCTTTTTTCTCCTCCTGTCTCGGAGTTTCCTCACCTAACGGAAGATTTTTGAGGTTTACAGGAGAGCTTTTGATCTCAAACAGCCAAATTAACTCGATAAAATAAAAATTAACGGCAGTAAGGAGATAAAATTTATGGCTGAATCAAAAAACTGGGATTTTCAGAGATTTTGGCAAACTCTGGACTATTTTGATAGTATTCCCCTCTGGAGTTGTCTGCAAAAACTGCTCGGTTTCGGGGAAGATAAAAAAATTCAGCTAACAAATGAGCAAGCAATGAAGACTATTTTAGTCATTGGTGGTGAAAATGCGATCGGTAGAAAGGTAATCGCTCAACTACAGCAGCAAAACTATCAAATTCGCGCTTTAGTCGATAATATCGAGTCTGCACGTCAATTATTTGCTGAAAATGTCGATTTATTCGCTCTGCAAACCCCGCAATTGTTCATGGGGATTGATGAGATTATCTACTGTCAAGGGGAGAATAACCGCCATAGTTTAGCCAATTTACTCGATTTACTGAAAAATGCTGGTATAAGCGCCGAAAAAACCCTCTTTAACTTTAGCAATCCCAGCAGTGATATAAAAGAAATCTGGGGTGCGGTGGATGATGTGGTAATGGGAGGAGTGAGTGAGAGTCAGATAACCCTAACCGGAGGACGCGCTCTCTTTTCTGGTATCGTTAGAACCGAAAATAACGGCGGTTTTGCCTCAGTTCGTACCAGAAACCTGAATCCTCCCCTAAATTTATCTAACTACGAGGGAATAGAATTACAGGTACAAGGGGACGGAAAACGCTATAAATTAATTCTGCGCTGTGAAGGACGTTGGGACGGCATCGGTTACTGTTATTCTTTTGATACACTTGATCGCACCCTGCAAAAGATTTCTATTCCCTTTCGCGATTTAATCCCAGTGCTGCGGGCCAAAACCCTGCGGGAGGCAGCACCCTTTGATAGCAGTAGCGTCTATGCTTTGCAGTTAATGCAGAGTAAATTCGAGTACGATGGGGCCTTAAATCCCCGTTTCTCTCCGGGGTTATTTGCTTTAGAAATTGTCACAATTAAAGCCTACGGGGGCAAAAACCGCTTAATTATCGTTAAAGAAGGAGAAATCGCCGAAAAAAGCCTTTTAGATGCCAGTGGTTATCCCTACGAAGCGATCGATTCTGCTCAGATTTTCGCTAAACTTAATTAATTTAAATAAGCTTGGATCTCAAGTTAAACTACAGAACATAGGGTTAAGATCATGACTATCGGGAGCATAATTAAGGAGGTATGTTCATGAGTGAACAGAATCCCTACGAACAACTTGGGGTTACTGAAGAATCCTCTTTTGAAGAAATTCAAGAGGCCAAACAAAGACTGGTGCAACAGTATCAGAATGATAGCAAAATTGTCGAATCGATCGAGGCGGCCTACGATTCTGTCCTCATGGATCGACTGCGGATGCGACAGGAAGGTAGGATTAAAGTACCCGATCGCATTCGTTTTCCCGAACGTCTGACGATTCCGGTGGAAAGTAAACCAGTTACTAGCAGTAAATCTCCTAACTGGTGGAAAAGCTTAATCGATACACCTTCTGCACAGGATATCGGCGTACCAGCAGTGATTTACGCTTGTTTAGGAGCAATAACGCTGTTAGTTCCCGATCCCAGTGGCTCCCTTTTACCGCTGCTCTTAGCTTTTGGCGTTTTCGTTAATATCTATTTTTTCAACCGCAAAGAAAAACGTTTTGGCCGCGCCTTGCTATTCACTCTCGCTGGTTTAGTGCTAGGAGTCGCTCTGGGAGCGGGATTAGCTAGTTTAGCGGCCAAGGCTGATTTGAATATTTTCGGCGATCGCCAAATTTATGCGCTCGTCACTTTTCTGATCTTTTGGGTGATTAGTAGTTTTTTCCGTTAACCAATCGCTCGTAGGGATCCTAAGATCACGTCCACTGCTTCCCCAAGGTTATTGACGATATAATCAGGCTCGTAGCTCTCTAAACGGGAACGGCTGCGAATCCCCGATAATACGCCAATAACCTTAATATTTTGGCTCTTAGCGGCGGCAATATCCGCTTCCGTATCCCCCACCATCCAAGTATCGGCAGCCGCCGGCAGTTCCTTTGCGGCCTTAGCCATAAGCAGGGTTTTGTCGCGCACGTCGTTGGTTTTGGTGTAATTGTTATTTAGACAATAACGACGATTAGCGGCGAAAAAACGACCGATATCGTGGCGATTAAAGGCATGATCTAGCTCGGATACCCGCCGCATCGTCATCACGACTAAATCGATCTTTAACTCTTGGATTTTCTGGAGAGTTTCCAAAGAACCAACCACCGGGCGATCGTGGACAAGATAGGGTAAAGTATGGACAGTTTGACGACGAAGATGGGCAAATTTACGGGCCTGATCTTCATCTAATCCTGACATTTCCCCGATACGCTTCTCAGAAACCTGATCCCGTTTTAACTGCCAGAACTCCGCTTTCGATAATTCCCCGATAATTTGACCTTTATAGGCGGTTTTCTGTAAACAGTATTGATAAACTTGGTAATATCGCTCCGATACGTCCATTATCGGGCCGTCAAAGTCGCTAATTAGTCTCAACATCGTTCTAATACTTCTCGCTTTATTAATTTTTATATACAAGTTACCCTAGAGTCTTGACAATGACAAGGGTTTTGTCGGGAAAAAGATTAGGGACCAGGGAAGTGGGGTGTGGGGTGTGGGGTGTGGGGTGTGGGGAAATGGGAAAATTTCAACTAATACCCCAACCTCTAACCCCTCACTGTTTACTGATCACTGATGCTTCCCCTTCCCTAGTCTGGACGGTTAGCTTAAAATAAATGTAAGGATATGTAAACTTTCGTAACTATCTCGCCAATTGGCTAACCAATGATCCCAACAACTTCTTTATTCGCACCCGTTGACGATGATCTCCGTCTTTTGACCGATAACTTAAAAAATCTCGTCGGCGCTCGTCATCCCATTTTAGCGGCGGCAGCAGAACATTTGTTCGAGGCCGGTGGTAAACGCGTTCGACCGGCGATCGTGTTGCTGGTATCTCGCGCTACCATGTTAGACCGGGATATCACTCCCCGTCATCGTCGATTAGCGGAAATCACGGAGATGATCCACACTGCCAGTCTTGTCCATGATGATGTGGTAGATGAGGCAGAATTGCGGCGCAGTGTTCCCACCGTTAACAGTTTATTTGACAATCGCGTGGCGGTTTTAGCGGGGGATTTTCTTTTCGCTCAATCCTCTTGGTATCTAGCTAATTTAGATAATTTAGAAGTGGTAAAATTACTCTCAGAAGTGATTCGCGATTTTGCTGAAGGGGAAATTCAACAGGGAATTAATCGCTTTGATACCAGTATCTCCCTGGAAGCTTATCTAGAAAAAAGTTACTACAAAACTGCTTCTTTAATTGCCAATAGTGCCAAAGCAGCCGGGGTATTAAGCGATCAATCGGCCGAAGTTAATCATCATTTATATAATTATGGCCGCAATTTAGGATTAGCTTTTCAGATCGTCGATGATATTCTCGATTTTACCTCTCCCACGGAAGTATTAGGAAAACCCTCTGGCTCCGATTTGATCAGTGGTAATATCACTGCTCCCGCTCTCTTTGCCATGGAGGAAAATCCCTATATAGAAGTGTTAATCGAACGGGAGTTTAGTCAGGAAGGAGACATCGAAAAAGCTCTTGATTTTATTCACTCTAGCCAAGGTATTCCTCGCTCAAAAGAATTAGCCAGTCAGTATGGACAAAGTGCCTTAAAACACCTTGACTGTTTAGCTTCTTCTCCCTCAAAAGAGGTGTTAATCGAGCTAGTAGATTATGTTTTGAGCCGAATTTATTAGGGAATCATAGTTCTCGCCGTAGCAATAGTCCAAGCATCGACTAATAATAAAAATAGGGTGAGAATAAAAAGAATTCCATACATCCAAGGCTGAGAAAGGGGGCGAATATCGGTCATATCCAAGTTAGTTTTTTCCTCGATTATTTTGACCATGCGATTAAATCCCACTACTCGCATCGGCAATAAATAGGCTTTTTCCGCGGAGCGATCAAGGAAATAATAAACTAAACCACCCTGTCCTGTACTGCGACATTTAAGTTCTTTTATATCTGTCCAATTTAACCACCAACCAGAGCGAAGAAAAGCAGGAAACCATTGGGGATAGGTAACTTGTATCCCTGTTTCTGATAAAATGACTCTTTCACTTAAAGCTCCGTATAAAGCGATTAATCCTAAGCTAATTCCTATCCAAAGAAAATTGGGATTAACGGGGGAATTAGTGACTTTTGCTAAAAAGGGTAAAGGGATGGTTAACGCTATGTATAAACTTAATAAAGTTACCCGAATTATTGGTGATATCCGAAAAGTTGTTGTCTCGTTCATTTGATAACCTTAATCAGTAAACAGTAAACAGTAAACAGTAAACAGTGAAAAGAAGGCTCCGAACTTGCCACTTAATACTTTAACACTTTAATACTGCTCACTGATAACTCAAAACTGATAACTGATCACTGATAACTGATCACTGATAACTGATCACTGCGTCTCCCTGTCCCCAAAAACCATCGTATTTAGTCACTTCAATATCCCCAAAAACTTTGACTTGACAAGCAAGACGACGGTTATTATTGGGGTTATGGGGAGGTAAAGAAAGACGCGCTTTTTCCTGCCAATTGATAGCAGAAACTTCGCCAACAATTGCCACCGCACAGGTTCCACAGCTGCCGATGCCGCGACAATTGATCAACTTGGAACCGCCGTTATACAAAGAAATGTCATGTTTTAATAATATACGACGGAGATTTTCACCTCGATCGCGGGTGATTGTTTGATCGTAAACTGTTATTCTAGGCATTAGGGACGTGATTTTAACTTGCTACAGTTATTAATTAATATTAACACCTATTGACTATTTCTATGAACAATGGTAAGCGCATTTGGGTCTATGACACTACTCTCCGGGATGGGGCCCAGCGAGAAGGTATTTCCCTCTCCCTGGAAGATAAAATTAAAATCGCCAGGGAATTAGATAGAATGGGCATTCCTTTTATCGAAGGCGGTTGGCCCGGCGCAAACCCTAGAGACGGTCAATTTTTCTGGAAACTGCACGAAGAACCCCTAAAACAAGCCGAATTAGTCGCTTTTTGTTCCACGCGTCGCCCCCATGTCGAGGCCCGGGAAGATCCGATGTTAACCGCCATTCTCGCCGCTAGAACTCGTTGGGTGACAATTTTCGGCAAATCTTGGGATCTGCACGTCACAGAGGGCTTAAAAACCAGTCTGGAGGAGAATTTAGCCATGATAGGAGATACGATCGAGTATCTACGCTGTCAGGGAAGACGAGTCATTTATGATGCCGAACATTGGTTTGATGGTTACAAAAATAACCCCGAATACGCCCTTTTAACCCTCAAAACCGCCAGAGATGCCGGGGCCGAATGGTTAGTTTTCTGTGATACCAACGGTGGCACTTTACCCCAAGAAATCGCCCCGATTGTGGAGAAAGTGCGGGAGCAATTGGGCATCGATCCTGATAACGAAAATGGGACTAAATTAGGCATCCATGCCCATAATGACGCGGGAACCGCCGTAGCCAACTCCTTAGCGGCAGTTAACGAGGGCGCACGCATGATTCAAGGCACAATTAACGGTTATGGGGAACGCTGCGGCAATGCCAATTTATGTACTTTAATTCCCAATCTTCAGTTAAAAATGGGCTTTTCTTGCCTAGAAGAAAATCAATTAGGTCGATTGACGGGAACTAGCCGGAAAATCAGCGAAATGGTCAATTTAGCCCCAGATGATCACGCTCCCTTCGTCGGACGTTCCGCTTTTGCCCATAAAGGCGGTATTCACGTTTCTGCGGTGGCGAAAAATCCCCTCACCTACGAACATATTAACCCGGAAGCGATCGGGAATCAGCGCCGCATCGTCATTTCTGACCAATCGGGATTAAGTAATGTGTTAGCGAAAGCGCGTAGTTTTGGCATCGATTTAAATAAAGATGATCCCACCTGTAGGCAAATTTTGGAACGTTTAAAAATCTTAGAAAGTCAGGGTTATCAGTTTGAAGCAGCCGAAGCTAGTTTTGAGTTATTAATGCGGGAAGCTTTGGGACAAAGAAGCCACCTTTTTGAATTAAAAGGATTCCAAGTGTATTGTGATATGCTGCGGGATAGTGGTAATGCAATTGCAACAATTAAAGTACGGGTAAAAGAGGAAGATTTATTAGAAGTGGCCGAGGGTAACGGGCCTGTGGCTGCTTTAGATCGGGCTTTAAGAAAGGCTTTAGTCAAATTCTATCCCGAAATTGCTAACTTTCACCTGACCGATTATAAAGTGAGAATCCTCGATAGTGGTTCGGGGACGGCAGCGAAAACTAGGGTTTTAATCGAGTCGAGTAACGGTCAACAAAGATGGACTACTGTGGGAGTGTCTAGTAATATTTTAGAAGCTTCCTATCAAGCAGTAGTAGAAGGAATTGAGTACGGTTTATATCTGCTGCAAAACAATAAACTAGAATTATCGGGTCAATTTTGTCCTTTGGGGATAATTTAGAGAACAGTAATCAGTTATCAGTAATCAGGAGTCAGTAATCAGGAGTCAGTATTCAGGAGATTATTTTTATTTATTCTTCCCATTCCCCCACACCTCACACCCCACTTCCTGCTCCCCTTTCTGGGATTGAATGTTTACTAGGATAATAATCTAGTGACGACCGAATTTTGCCAACGACGAGCTAGGGCCCGCAGATACATATTAACGGGAAACTGATAATATTCGATAATTAACCAGAGTAAACAAATACCATGGCAAATAAAGGTTAAAATCGACCAAAATAGAGGCACCCATGACAAAGGACTCCCCTCGACTGGAGGGAAAAGATAGGCCCCTGTCGCCACAATTGCTGTGGGAAAAATCACAAATCCTAAACCGATAATTAAGTAAAAACCTGCTATCTCCATTCCTTCTCTCGGTAAACCCTGCCAATACTTACCATTCCAATACCAAGTTAAGGGTAATTGACTATCGGCCATTTTTAAAACCTGTTGTTCTAAATTAGCAGTAAAAATGTGTTGACAAAAGTTACAAGCATAGGCTTCCATTAGGGGTAAAGTGGCGATTTTACCATGGCGACAGACGGGACAAGAATAGGTATCATGATAGTTTAATCGGGTTGGCTCGGTCATGGTAATGTGAGTGAGAGTAAAAAAGGCAATTGCAGATAATTAACTTTTCCCTATTGATAACTAATTAAGCAAGATTGGGAGGAATTGCCCCTAGTTTTTGCAGTTGTTTTTCAATATTAGCCTTTAATTGGGTCCGGGAGATTTCTTTTCCTGTTTGAGCGGTGTGTGCATTTTCCAGAAAAATAATACTATCTACTTTTTCTACGGCAAATAATTGGAATAAAAGATGGGTTACGGGAATCAGGAGCGTTGATAGGGGTGAATTAGCAGTATTTTGGGCAGATATGGCCATTTTTTCCGTGGCAAAGGCATAGATCACCCTTTTCTCTCGTTGCGGCTGCTGCCGATGGGCTAAGGTGGTTAGTAACCAATCACCCTGGCTATTCTCAACCACATAGTATTGTAAATGTTTTAACTGTCTAGCAAAAGCTGCAAGGACGGGATTAACCGCTTCTTCCATGACCACGGTTGCCAGTCCGTAATTGACCGCTTCTCGACTTAAAATATGCAGTTGTGCCTTTAATTTCATGGCTAATCATGTCTATAAACTAATCGATGGCGATGACATTCGGCAAGGCCATTTAAAATTGTCGTCGTGAAAAGATGAGGATGGAGATACCCAATAATAGACCAGTATAAACGAGACTGTAGAGGGCATTACCGATTAAGACATCAGCACTAGGCAGCAAACCATAAACGGCCTCATTTCTAAAATTCAATCTCTCCAAATCTGGGAGAATTAGATAAATATTTTTGGTGATAGCAAGGATATTGGCATTTTTGCTGATTATACCCAATTGGATCAGATCTTTGCTGATGTGACCCATTAGATAGACCCCAAAAGTCATTAACGTGGCTAAAATCGAACTGGTAAATACCCCAAAAGCGATCGCCACGGCTGCGATGAGAATTAATTCCAAACCGAGATAGAAAACCGAGACAATCAGGGGTAAAGGTTGAAAAGATACTTTCATCCCCAGCAACATCAGCAAGTAAATCACCAACATTACCCCCAACATCACCACTAAAACCCCAGACAAACCCAAGTGTTTACCGAGGATAAATTCGGCCCGACTCAGGGGTTTGGGAATCAAAACTAAAATAGTTCTCTTGTCAATTTCCTGATTAATTAGCCCTGTACCCACAAAAACGGCGACAATTACCCCTAATAACCCGATAGCGGCTAATCCCAAGTCAAGAAAGATTTTCTCATGGGTTCCCACCGCAATTTCCGGTAATAAACGCCAAGCGAAGGCCATCAATAGGGCAAAAAACCCGATAAAGTAAAGAATGCGATCGCGAATAACCTCGCGAAAACTATTGGCTGCGATCGCCAAGATTCTCAGGATGCTGATACCCATAGCCTTTCATCAAAAGAACTCTTGCCAATTAATTATATGTTATGGTCGTGGGTTAACTAATTTTCCCCAAAAAATTAGTTAGTTCATTTGTTATGAATAAAAACCTGAAGTTTAACTTTTAACCCAAAACTCTTTAGATATGCTTTAATTTGGTTGTCAAAACCTCTTTATTTAGGGTTTGCTGAAAAAGTTTGTTGGTGGGGTTAGGCTTCGGCCGTGAGCTCGCCGAACGTCCGAAGTCTCACGCCGAGGTCCGAACGGAGTGAGTAGCCGGTCGTCAGGAGTCGGGAGTCGGGAGTTTCAGGCTTTGTTGCCCTGCTTCTTTGTACCAGTTTCTGTACTAAAAAAAGAATAAGGCCAGGTTTTTGAATGTCCCAATCCGATTTTCGCAGCATGAACATCGGATTTTAACAGGTCAAAAGCCTTATTTTAAAAGGGTTTTACTATTATTCAGCCAACCCTAATTAGTAGCGTATGTAAACGTATGTTGACAAAACCTTGGCTAATGGTCAACCTCCCGCAATCCTAAACCCAGAACTGTTCCTAAACCAGGTCTTTCGGCATTAGGAATCTCTTGAGTTGTATCTAAGTTCAGTGATGCGATTGGATCGATTGCCATGGTGGGGACGCTGAGACGTTGAGTAAAATATTCGTCTAGTTGCGCTAAACCGCCCCCGGGACCGGCTAAAAGTAACTGGACAATTTCCATTTCCAGTTCATCACTTTGGTTAAGATAGAAATTAATCGATCGCCGCAATTCATCGGTTAATTCCCCTAAAACCCGCATCAGTGCCGCCATCCCGGCGGTAGTAAAGGTTCTGGAAAGACCGGTATTGGTGCCAAGACTATCAAAGGCAGTGGTCGGGATTGTCATCCCCAAAAGAATCTCAGGACTGCGGGAGGTGGGCAAATTCATCGCCCTGGAAATGGCATTTTGTAGCTGGAAAGTGCCGATGGGGACAGTGCGGGAAAATTGGGGAACGCCGTCCACCACGATGGCAATTTCCGTGTTATCAAATTCTATATCGACAATAACGGTAGCTTCATTGGAACTAAACTGTCGCAACTGATCGCGAATCGTCCGAATTAGGGCAAAACTATTAATTTCTAGCACATCTACCTGTAATCCTGCCCGTTGCAGGGTTTCCATATAGGCATCGGTGATCTCCCGACGAGTAGCTACCAGCAAAACCTGCACCTTTTCGATCCCGTCTTCATCCTGAAAGTAGCCCAGTTTTTGGTAGTCGATATCCACTTCCTCCCGCGGATAGGGAAGGTATAAATTAGCTTGATGATTTAAGACCAGATCGCGCAATTCCTCCTCGTCCAATTCCGAGGGAATAGGGATAATCCGGATAATTGACTCGCGCATGGGGACAGCAGTAGCGACTCGTTTGCTGTTAATTTTATTTTCCTTGAGGACTTCTTGGATTAATTCCGCTAAAGCGACGGAATCGACGATTTTTCCCTCCTCAAAGATGCCTTCTGGGATATCCGACGAACAACATTTAACTAATTTATAATTTTGTTTCTGTTTGGCCATCTGAACCACGTTAATGCGCTCTGGGGTAATCTCTAACCCAATACCTTGAGTTTTTTTTGTCAATAGCTTCTTAAAAAAACTTACCATAGATTTTCTGGGGCAGCTCTAAGGGAATTGGTGATCAACAAAGCCAATAATCTTGATCTTTTCACCTGATTTTATCTAGTATCGCTCAAGGCAGTAAATCAGTCTATAAACGATCCTAACTGGGTAAATTACCCAGAACCGGTGAAAATCGAAGGAGAGAGAAGCTATTTCTGCACTAATATTAACCTGATTATCTGTGTTCAGACCGAGGTTAATCCTAACTGGATAGGAGGAGAGGAAGTGCTTAATGATAGTGATATTGTAATCAATTTTGCTGAAAGAACCAAGTCCAAGCTAAAAATTGGCCATTATCCCCCCCCTTCTGCTCAACTAGATCAAGTCAGCTTTCCCTAGTTAGATTACCCAAATATCTCAAGAAAATTTCAATTTTTCTAGGCACTATTTTTTCTTGACTCCTAGAAATAGGCGATCGAATGCTTCTGACAGGCGTGATTTTCGCGTATAATTAGGAGTTTGCATAGTGACAAAAGAAGTTAAGGAGCGAGTTCGATGGCACGAATGTACTATGATGAGGATGCCAATTTAGATTTATTAGCGGGAAAAACGATCGCTATTATTGGTTATGGTTCCCAGGGTCATGCCCACGCATTAAATCTCAAGGATAGTGGCGTTAATGTGATTGTTGGTCTATATCCCGGCAGTAAATCGGCAATCAAAGCCAAAGAAGCCGGTATTCCGGTTTATGATGTGGCCGAAGCCGCTAAAATTGCCGACTGGATCATGATCCTCTTACCGGATGAAGTGCAGAAAACGATTTATATCAACGAAATTGCCCCGAATTTAAGCGCAGGCAAGGTGTTATCTTTTGCCCACGGCTTTAATATTCATTTCGGTCAAGTGGTTCCCCCGGATAATGTCGATGTGGTTATGGTCGCACCCAAAGGACCGGGCCATCTCGTCCGTCGCACCTACGAACAAGGTCAAGGGGTCCCCTGTTTATTCGCCGTCTATCAAGATGCTACCGGCCAAGCACGCGATCGGGCAATGGCCTACGCTAAAGGTATCGGTGGCACTCGGGCTGGGGTTTTGGAAACCACTTTCCGCGAGGAAACAGAAACCGACCTTTTTGGCGAACAGGCAGTATTATGCGGCGGTTTAAGTGCTTTAATTAAAGCTGGCTTTGAAACCCTCGTGGAAGCTGGTTATCAACCCGAATTAGCCTATTTTGAGTGTTTACACGAGGTAAAACTGATCGTCGATCTGATCGTCGAGGGCGGTTTAGCCAAAATGCGCGATAGTATTTCCAATACAGCCGAGTACGGTGACTATACTCGCGGTCCGCGGGTGGTGACGGAAGCGACTAAGGCCGAAATGCGGAAAATCCTCCGGGAAATTCAATCGGGACAATTTGCCAGAGAGTTTGTCCTCGAAAATCAAGCAGGTAAACCGGGGTTCACCGCTATGCGTCGTCAAGAGGCAGAACATTCGATCGAAGAAGTCGGTCAGGATCTGCGGGCGATGATGAGTTGGCTAAAACGCTAGTTCGCTTTTTTTTCGCTGTCGGGTTGGACGCAACGCAGGAATTCTTCCCGTTGAGTCCGCCCCTACACCCCACACCTCACACCCTGTCCCCAGGAAAAACTTTTTCAGCAGCTCCTACCTAGTAGATCGCCTCTCGTGATTTGACCAAACCGATCGCTCGTAAACCGGCAATGACACCACAACCGATCACCATACCGACGAGGGAACGAATCAGATTTTCTACAGGAATGATCGGAATTAAAGCGATCCAGACTTCTTCGGGCCAGTTAAAAATCGAGTAGGTAATGGCCACGGCCCCTAAATGGGAGAGGCCGCTGGCGGTCCAGGTACCCCCAAAAATTCCCGCCGCTACTAAGGCCAAATTGCTACCCTTGATCCAATGGGTAAAAAGAGTCCGGGTTGGTAGGATAAATAATACCAAGGCCGACCAATCGACGAAAGCCCCGGCGATAAAGACTCGTGGCGAAATGCCGTTCAGTCCGATCGCCCGGTTAGCGTAGATAAACAGGGGAATCAGAAAAATTAACGTCAATCCTAACCACCAATAACGGCGTTTTTTGCCTAAAACCATTGTTCCCGCCGCAAAACTAGACAAAATCGCCCCAAAGACCGAAATAGCGGGAATTCCTGCCGTGTAGGGGGCAAGGAAAGCCCCAATTAAGGACCCAATGCCACTAGCGATCGCACCAGCGATCGGGCCGAGTAACCAACCCAAGAGGGGAAAAACCGCTTGACTGAGGGGCATACTACCGCCGGAAGCGAGGACAATGGAGAAGGGAATAAAAGAAAGGGTAGTGACAATGGCGGCTAAGACGACAATATAGGCGATCGGCGCCCCATCAATAGCGGCACTACTGACAGCTTCTACTTTGCGTTCTTCCCCTTCAGGGATAATATCTAGAGTCATAGATGAAAGGGTAATTCTAACTTTTCTATCATCCTCTGGTTTTATCCGCTTCGGGCAGTTAATGGTCAACGTTATAGCACGGGATTTGAGCAAGCGGAAAGGAGGCAGTCGCTGCATCCCCACCGGTGTACGCTCCTGTGGGGACTTCCTCTGCTATATTTTTCTTAACCAAGAATCTTAATGATATTTTAAGATTTTTTAAAAAACCGTCCCTATCGGAGATGAACGTATATCCTAGAGGGGAGCGAGTATAAATTCTTATTCCCGTTCGATCGCCCCCCAATTCTCTGGAGATCAGCACCCATGCTTACTTTGCTCCGTTCTCTGCTATTTTCCACCCTATTAAGTTTTGTTGCCCCCGTCCTCCTGGTGGGTTCGATTTTAACTGCTTTATTGGCCACCAGTCACGTCCCCGGCTTTACTTGGGTTTCTCAGACTGTTTTTAGCCAAATCCTGCAATTTTTAACCATTTTTGGTGGCGGTTATCCCCTACAAGGAATGTTAACCATCGCTGTTACTTTTGCTTTTGTTGGCAGTTTATTCGATTTATTTAACTTTTACGTCTATCAAACCAATCGGGGACAGTAACAGACAAAGGGTGATAGGGACTGTCTAGAATGGGAATGAGGTTTTTATGGGATCGAATCGTCTATGCGCCCTATTTTCTACCGTTTTTGGCTATTAACAATCATTTCTCTGCTGCTGAGCCTGAGTATCGGGATTATCAATCCCCAAACCAGTTTCGCGCTCTCGTGGATGGATTTACTTTTTCGGGGTGTGCAAGTTATTCAACTCTCCACTATTTCTCCTCAGCAGGAAGTCGCCATCGGTAGGCAGATTAATCAAGGTTTATTAGAATCAGGTAAGGTGAAACTGTCCAAAGATGCCAGAATTAACCAATATGTCCAAGAAATCGGGCAGCGATTAGCCACAACTAGCGATCGCCCTGACCTTCCCTACACTTTTCAAGTGGTGCGCGACAATAGCATTAACGCCTTCGCAACTATGGGCGGATTTGTCTATTTACACACGGGATTGATTAAAACTACTGATAATGAGGCAGAATTAGCCAGCGTCATTGCCCATGAAATCGGCCATATCGTCGGTCGTCATTCTATCACCCAATTACGCAATACTGCCCTCGCTCAAGGACTTCTCAGTGCGGCGGGATTAGAGACAAAAACTTGGGTACAATTGGGGGTTAATCTCGCCTACAGTTTGCCAAACAGTCGCAAGGATGAATTAGAAGCGGACCGACTGGGTTTAAAAAATTTGGCCAGGGCTGGTTATGAACCCACGGCGATGATCTCCTTTATGCGAAAATTAGCACAACAGGGGGGTTCTACCCCGACAATTCTCAGCACCCATCCAGCTACAAGCGATCGCATTGTGGCACTGCAAAAACAGCTTAATTCGGTTAATAACTGAACTTCCCCCAGACATTATTCTTCTCCCGAATGGCGATCGCTATTCCCCTGCTCTCATGACTTTTTGTTGGGTTTCCTTGGGTCAACCCAACCGGTTTAGCGGTGGACGTTCCACAGAGGCTAAAATCGATATATTTCTCCACGAAAATTTAGTTAGGACTTGCTGAATAAATCTAAAAACCTTGTTGGGTAAAACTTTTAGACTTTTTGTCAATCAAAAAGTACCAAATATGGGAGTGATCGGGGGGAAAATTCAGGGACTTTTTCCCTGAAAATTAGGTAATTGACCAGATGAAAATCGGTAAAACCCTACACCCCACACCCCACACCCGTTCGGCTGAGCTCACGGCCGAAGCCCACACCCTACCCCCACGAAAAACTTTTTGCCGCAAACCCTAGTTAGAGATGCAATTAAAGTCGTTTCTAATAATTCCTATGTGCAGTCTCACCTAATTTGGCGGATAATGGATGCGGCTGCTACCGTCGATCCTAACTGGGTGATCGATCATGTACGTCCTGCTGCGGAAAAGATACTGGACGAAAAAAGGGCTGATCCCTAGGAAGAAGCGATTAAATGGCTGATTATATATCAGGAAGACGGGAAGAATGGCAAACTTATCGGGAAAGTTTAATTAAGGAACACGGACGCAAATCGAAATTTATGGGGTTATTTAAATATCAGGATTTACAATAATTTAAGCTTCTAGCCGTCAGTTATCGGCTAGGATTAGGCTGTTTTTAGCTTGTAGAGCGGGAATTGTCCTAATCTTAGGCCTAGTGACATTTCGGGGCAAAGTGGAGTATAATGGAAGATTGGTCTAAACTTATCTCCAGACTACTTATACTGAATATTCATTGTCAAAAAATATGACTGAAACCATTCGCTTTTTGATGTGTTCTCCCGATCATTACGATGTGGATTATGTGATTAATCCTTGGATGGAGGGCAACATTCACAAATCTTCCCAGGAAAAAGCTAGGCAACAATGGCAGCAGCTTTATCATGTTCTCAAAGATCGGGCGCTCGTGGATTTAGTCCCACCAGAAAAAGGCTGGCCCGACATGGTTTTTACCGCTAATGCAGGTTTAGTTCTGGAAAAAATAGTCGTTCTCAGTCGCTTTTTACACAAAGAAAGACAGGGAGAAGAACCCTATTTTAAGCAGTGGTTTGAAGATAACGGTTTTACGGTTCATGAACTGCCCAAAGATTTACCCTTTGAAGGTGCAGGAGACGCATTATTAGATCGGGAAGGACGTTGGTTATGGGCAGGATATGGCTTCAGAACTGAGTTAGATTCCCACCCTTTAATCGCTAAATGGCTCGATATCGAGGTTTTATCCTTACGTTTAATCGATGAACGTTTTTATCACCTTGATACCTGTTTTTGTCCCCTTAGTGGCGGTTATCTCCTCTACTATCCCGATGCTTTTGATGCCTATTCTAATCGGTTAATTGAGTTAAAAATTCCCGAAGAAAAACGCATTATCGTTGAAGAAGCCGATGCGGTTAACTTTGCTTGTAATGCAGTAAATATCGGTCAAGTAATCGTCATGAATAAAATTAGTGACGATTTACAATATAAGTTAGTGTCAAAAGGGTTTGAAGTGGTACAAACTCCCCTGACGGAGTTCTTAAAAGCAGGAGGAGCCGCTAAATGTTTAACCCTGCGTACCACGGAACCCTTAATTCCAGACCATCACGCTAATGTCACCATTGAAAGTCGCATTCTCCAGCTAGAAGGTCATCTGCTCGACGCGGGAATTATGAATAAAGCTCTCGATGTTGTGGTAGGAAATGGGGGCAGCTTCAAGGTTTTAAACTTCACTTTGGGGATTGAGCGCCAAAGTACCTCCTCGGCCGAAGTGCGGGTTTCTGCACCCTCTCACGAGGTAATGGAGGAGATCATGGTACAATTGATCGACCTCGGTGCGGCCGCTCGTCCCCAAGAAATCTGTGATGTCAATACCGCCATTGTCGCTCAAGATGGGGTCGCTCCCGATGATTTTTATGTCAGCACCATCTATCCCACGGAAGTGCGGGTTAACTGTGAATGGGTGCGGGTGGAAAATCAACGCATGGATGCAGCCATCGTCGTCACTGAAAGTCCGGAAGGCAAAACGGCAAAATGTACTCTGCTGCGGGATTTAAAAGCTGGCGATCGCGTTATGGTGGGAGTTGAGGGCATCCGTACTATCCGACAGGCGGAATCCAGGGAACAACGCAACAGCACCCAGGAATTTACCTTTATGGGTGCGGGGGTTTCCAGCGAGCGCCGAGTCGAGTTAACCGTGGAGCAGATTGCCTGGGAAATGCGCCAAATTCGCGACCAGGGCGGTAAAGTGGTAGTAACGGCAGGTCCGGTGGTCATTCACACTGGAGGAGCGCAACATCTCTCCCGTTTAATCCGCGATGGTTACGTTCACGCTTTACTGGGGGGAAATGCGATCGCAGTTCACGACATGGAACAGGCGATCATGGGTACTTCTTTAGGGGTAGATATGCAGAAAGGCATCCCCGTGCGCGGTGGCCATCGTCACCACCTCAAGATTATCAACCTCATCCGTCGCCACGGCAGCATCGCCAAAGCTGTATCGGCCGGGGTATTGACAAAAGGCGTAATGTATGAATGCGTCAAGAATAATGTCCCCTTCAGTTTGGCCGGTTCAATTCGCGATGATGGTCCGCTTCCGGATACGGAGATGGATTTAATTAAAGCACAGGAAGAATATTCCCGCTTAATTCAAGGTGCAGACATGATTCTCATGCTGTCTAGTATGCTCCATTCCATCGGTGTGGGCAATATGACACCGGCGGGGGTAAAAATGGTCTGTGTTGATATTAACCCGGCCGTGGTGACAAAATTAAGCGATCGAGGTTCCGTAGAATCCGTGGGTATCGTCACCGATGTGGGTTTATTCCTGAGTCTGTTAACCCAACAGTTGGATAAGTTAACCCGTCCCTTGGTAGAAACGGTTTAAAACCGCAAGTAAATCCTCTAGAGACGTTTCTAGAAGCGTCTCTTTTTTAATTATTCCCATAATTGGCGATACTGCCGATCAGATGCTATCAATGAACCTTCTAAAAAACAAAGAAAAAATTCGTTTTGTTGACCTCTTTTGTGGTTTGGGAGGGTTTCGAGTGGCAATTGAACAAGTTTGTCGCCAAAAAAACTTAGAATCTGATTGTGTTTTTTCCTGTGATATAGATAAAGATGCTCAGTCAATTTATCAGGCTAATTTTGGCGACCAACCCCGGGGAGATATTACCGAAATCGCTGCCCTAGATATTCCCAATCACGATATTTTAATGGCGGGATTTCCCTGTCAACCCTTTAGTATTTGTGGTGATTTAAAGGGGTTTGAAGATACCAGAGGCACGCTATTTTTTGAGATTGCCCGTATTTTAAAAGCCAAACAACCCGCAGCATTTATTCTGGAAAATGTCAAGCAATTGCAGGGACATCAACAGGGAAAAACCTTAGAAGTTATTCTCGATACTCTGCAAGATTTAGATTACTATACCGATTATCGGGTTTTGAATGCGCTTAATTTTGGTTTACCGCAAAAACGAGAACGAATTTTTATCGTTGGTTTCCGAGAAACTAGGGGTTTTATCTGGCCAAAACCAGCTTTATCTAGAACAACTTTAACGGAAATATTAGAAGAAAATGTCTCGGATTTTTATTATGCTTCCGAAAAAATTCAAAAAAGTCGCCTGCTGAAAAGAGAGGGAAAAAAACCTTATAGGGAACCGACTATCTGGCACGAAAATAAAGGAGGTAATGTCAGTGCTTATCCCTATTCCTGTGCCTTGCGAGCGGGAGCATCCTATAATTATTTGTTAGTGGATGGGAAAAGACGCTTAACAGAAAGGGAAATGCTACGTTTACAAGGTTTT
>NZ_JADBTR010000039.1:0-23962 GCF_020246065.1 Microcystis sp. M144S2 | reverse complement strand
GTTAACAATTTGTAATATTCCTTGTTGACACCCTTACTGACAAAGAAAAAACTGAAATCAAGTCAGGATAAGGGTTGGAGTGCTTACTGCAAAAATTGTTAAGAAAGATCCCTATAAGGGATAGCTTATTAAGGGGGGATCAAGGGGGGATTTATCTTCTATTTAATAGGTAATTCCTATCCTAGAAATGTTGGTAATTTAACCTTATTTTTCCTGTCTTTCTAAAGCTAATTGTACTAACTTATCGACCAATTTATCAAACTCTAAACCGGTGGCTTTCCAGAGTTGGGGATACATACTAAAATTAGTAAACCCCGGCAGAGTATTAATTTCATTGAGAAACACTTCCCCAGTCTTTTCCACATAGAAAAAATCCACCCGCGACAATCCCGCAGCATCCACAGCTTTAAATGCTTCTACAGCCATTTCTCGCACTTGATTAGCAATTTTATCGGGAATATTAGCGGGAATAACCATACTCGATCGCCCGTCAGTATATTTAGTTTCATAGTCATAAAAATCACTATCAAAAGTAATTTCTCCCACCAAAGAAGCTTGGGGATTATCATTACCTAAAACCGCACATTCGATCTCCCTTGCGGTTACTCCTGCTTCAACAATAATCCGTCGATCATAACTAGCAGCACTATCTAAAGCATCCTCTAATTCTTGCTGGTTGCGAGCTTTACTAATACCCACCGAAGAACCTAAATTAGCGGGTTTAATAAAACAAGGATAACCTATTTCCTCGGCGATTTGATCGCACAATTGCGGAAAAACACAGGCATTTGACCACACTTGCGAGCGGGTTATGGCCTTATACTTAACTTGGGGTAATCCAGCGGCTGCAAAAGCAGTTTTCATGGCAATTTTATCCATTCCCAAGCATGAACCCAGTACCCCACTACCCACAAAAGCAACCCGCATGAGAGTGAGTAATCCTTGCAAAGTGCCATCTTCTCCATTCGGTCCGTGGAGAATTGGAAACCAAACCTCAATTTCGCTCACTTCTGGGGGAAATTGCCAGATATTGACTTTTATATCACTCTCAATAGCTAGGGGTTGCCCAGAGGTTAAAATTTGTCTAGCAGTTGCTGCCGAATGCCAACAGCCATTTTTATCGATATAGAAGGGGATAACGGCGTATTTGTCAAGATTTTCGGGATAATTAAAAGCTTGCAGGATCGATCGAGCCGAATTGATAGATACCTCGTGTTCTCCCGATCGACCACCAAACAACAATCCTACCTTGATCTTATCCATATTATCCTCTCTAGACCCAGCTAGATCCTAAATTAGAGTTCAACTATCATATATACTATGGGCGGAGTTGACAATAGTTGCCAATGATTTAGATGCAGCTGTTCCTCGTCAGATAGGAGTTTTAACCCAAATTTTCAATAAATTAATTATCGCTCATGATGAGATGTGGTCGTTCTTTCCCTAAAAAAATGGATAATCACTTTGGAGCTATTCACCCCCCGAAATTGAATGATTATTTAGCTAATTTTTCCAGTTTTTTCTTAGTTTTCTGAAGTTTTAAGGCTAAATTACCCTGATGTTCGGGATAGTAAACGTGCAAGAATTCGATAAAATCCTCGATGGTACAAGGTTGATGAAATCCCCCTAAATTACCGTGGAATTCTTGGTGAATTTCTTCTTTAATAGTCACCAAATTCAGATCTAATGTCGCTAGATGGGGATATTTCTGGGCAGAGTAAAGATGATGGACAGCGAGATTAAATTGTACATCTTTATCCGGTTTTTGCCCTGTCACCTGACAAGTGTTTTTATCTCTAGTTTTAGCTCGTTTTTTAGCCTTTTCAATCTCGATTTTTTGTTTGGTATCGTCATCTAGATTTTCCTGAATTTCTTTAAAGGCAAGAGGAAACTCCATTGCAATCGTTTTACACATTTCTTGGCGCGATTTATTCGTCAAAGTTTCACTCATGGATTTAGAAATCATCACTATTCCACTTTCAGAGAACCAAAACTCTCTTTTTTCATCTTCGTAAAAATCTACTCCTAATTCTAGAGGTTTATCAGTTCTTTGCTGAAGATGATTCACGGTTTTATTTAGCTTGGCTCCATTAGTTTCTAAAATTCGCCGTAAACTCTGTTTATGAATCATAGCCACTCCTTGATAAACTTGAATTTCGCCAGAGTCAATGAGTTCAGCAAAAATTAATTTTCGTGCTAGGGAGCGACGAATTTTTTGATCGTGCTTAGTAAAAAATTCTTTAAATTTGTAGAAAATTCCTCGCTTTTCATTCTTCTCGATATAGGAAGCAATTTTAAAAGCACCTTTAGGGGAAAAGTTACGGAGTTTCTTCTCCTTATTGACAAATTGATAATCGTCACCCTCAACTAAATCCCAATCATCATTAGGATCAGCATCAAAAAAGCTAACGATTTCATCCAATCTCTTATGAGAAATGGAAAGCCATTGAATTAGTTCAGCTTCTCTGATAGTAAAAATTTCTTTTTTGCGAGGCATGATTATTTTATCTCCGTGGTGATAGACTTATACATCACAGTCAAACGATCAAAGATGTGAGAATTTCCTGTTTCTTGGTTATCGGGATGATAGATCTTAGAAAGACGATAATAGGCATTTTTAATGTCTTCCTTGCTGGCAGTATTTGGATCAAGCTCGAAAACACGATAGGGACGAAAATATTTAAAAATATTGATACCGTTGATACAATCTTTCCCCTGTTCGTAATCTTCTTCGGGAAGAATACCGATATATTTCCTGTAGATAACCTCCCAACTTTCTCGCTGAGATAAATTGATATTATCAAAGGCTCTAGTAGCCATTTGAAACATACTCGATTTTTTTAATTCTGTGGTATTGCTAACCTCAAAATAGGCATAAACTGCCTGTTTAAGTTGCGTTAGAGTTAAAGGTTTAACTTTTGAGCCTGTGGTGGTGGTGGCTGTAGTTTTTGATTTAGTTAACGATGGTTTAGGAGACTTTTTACGGTGGTTTTTGATGACAAAATCGGCAAAATCTTCGAGAATACGACTTTCGATCGAGTATTGCTCACAGATATGACTAATCTGCTCTAAAATGAGCGAGTTAAGAGGATTAGTGGTCATAATTTCCCTAAGAAGCTGCTAAAAATCTAGCCTTTCTTATCAAGATGAAGTGTAGGCTAATTTGGTATGAACGACCGACGACTGACTCCCGAAAACTTCCTATCCTAAATTAATGCCACTGCTGTGGCCACTTTGTCAAGTGGTTAATCATAAAAAAATTGCTGGGATATTATAGATTTAAGTCGATAATTGCAATGAAAACTCAAATCTGATTACTGATAACTGATCACTGATTAGGTACTAAAGTATTTAGCGGTGGGGTGATAGGTAATAATGGCGGTGGTGGATTGTTCTGGGTACAATTGTTCGCTTTCGTCCATATACATCCCAATGCGATCGCATCCTAACAGAGCTAATTGCTTGTATTGGTCCTGAATATTAGGACAAGCGGGATAGCCGAAACTATAGCGAGAACCCTGGTAACGCTGTTGCAGTATATCGCGGATATTATCGGGATCGAACTCTGCAAAACCTAACTCGCGACGGATGCGGGTGTGGGTCCATTCGGCCATGGCTTCGGCGGTTTGGACAGCCATGCCGTGATAATAGAGGTATTCGGTATATTCGTTGGCATCAAAGAGAGATTTAGCGTATTCCGTGGCGATTTCCCCCACCGTCACCGCTTGCATCGGGAAAACGTCGATAATACCGGATTCCTGCGGGGCGAAAAAGTCAGCAATACAGAGACGGCGACCGGATTTCTGGCGCGGAAACTCAAAAATGGCTATCGGTTGCAGATTTTCGGGTTTTTCGCCTGCTTGTATCGATTCGGGATCGTAAATTAACAGGGAATTACCAGAGGATTGACAGGGAAAATAACCATAAATTAATGTGGGGTTTAGTAAATTTTCCTTGACAATTTTCTCTTTCCATGCTGTCAGAATTGGATGAACTTTTTCCTGTAAAAACTGGTCGTATTCTTGCTTAGATTGACTTTTGGGTTTGCGGAATTGCCATTGACCGACAAATAAAGCTTGTAGGTCCAAATACCAGAAAACCTCCTCGATGGGAATTTCTGCTGCTGTTAATATTTTAGTACCCCAGAAGGGCGGTGTTGGTCGGGGAATATCAACTTCCACCGCTTCGGAACGACGGGTATCAATAACTAATTCTTTGTCTAGGGTTCCATCGGTAAAAATAGTATCGGGATTAACCTTTAATTCTTCGGCAACAACCGGGGGTTTTTCTGCCTCGGCAAACTTACCTAAAAAGCCTTTACTATCATCCCATTGACCCCCAGCTTTAGCGGGCATTAATTTATCCATAAAATGCAGGTCAGAGAAGGCATCTTTACCATAGATAACCTGTCCCTTGTAGGTTTTTTGACAGTCATCATGGACAAATTTGGGAGTTAAAGCTGCCCCGCCAAGGATCACAGGAACGGTGATTCCTTTTTCGTTAAAAACCTCTAGATTTTCCTTCATAAAAGCCGTCGATTTCACCAATAAACCGCTCATGGCGATACAATCGGCCTTATGTTCTTTGTAGGCTTCGATGATATTTTCTACAGGTTGTTTAATACCCAAGTTAATCACCCTATAGCCGTTATTGGTCAAGATAATATCAACTAAGTTTTTACCAATATCATGAACATCCCCTTTAACTGTTGCGATAATAAAAGTCCCTTTGGCATTATTATCACCCTCTTTTTTCTCCATAAAGGGTTCTAAAAAGGCAACGGCTGCTTTCATAGTTTGGGCCGATTGGAGAACAAAAGGTAACTGCATTTGTCCCGAACCAAATAACTCACCCACTACCTTCATCCCATCCAGGAGAAAAATATTAATAATATCGAGGGGTGGATAGTCCTGTAAAGCTTGCTTTAAAGCCTCTTCCAGTCCCAATCTTTCCCCATCAATAATATGCTGTTTTAAGCGTTCCTCCACGGGTAAATTAGCATTACTAGAGGGGTCTTTTTTAGTAGTTTTCCCCGCAAATAATTCGGTTAATTTGGTCAGGGGATCATAGACACATATATCGCCATCAAAACGACGATTATCATAGATTAAATCCCGACAAATTTGCTGATATTCTGGTTCAATTTTTGCCAGAGGAAGAATTTTATTAGCGCTGACGATTGCGCCATCCATACCCACCTGCATCGCTTCGTTGAGGAAGACGGAATTTAATACCTGACGCGCTGCCGGATTCAACCCAAAAGAGATATTAGACACACCTAAAAGAATGTGACATTCGGGCAGTTCTTGGCGAATTCGACGCATTGCTTCGATAGTAGCCTTGCCATTTTCTCGGTCTTCTTCGATACCGGTAGAAATCGGTAAAGCTAAAGGATCAAAAAAGATTTCGTAGGGGGGAATTCCGTATTCTATCGCCCCATAATAGGCCCGTTTAGCTATCTGGAATTTTTTCTCGGCAGTGCGGCCCATTCCTTCTTCATCAATGGTTCCAATTACTACCCCCGCGCCGTATTTTTTCGCTAAATCCAAGACTTGATAAAAACGCGATTCCCCGTCTTCGTAGTTAGTAGAGTTGAGGATACATTTACCCCCCGCTACTTTTAACCCCGCTTCCATTTTTTCCCATTCGGTGGAATCTAACATTAAAGGTAGGGTGACATTATTAACTAAACGAGAGGCTAATTGGTGCATATCGCGCACCCCATCCCGGCCCACATAATCGACGTTGACATCGAGAATATGCGCTCCTTCTTTTACCTGAGCTTTCGCCATCGATACTAAACTATCCCAGTCTTCAACATTGAGCAGTTCCCGACATTTTTTAGAACCACTGGCGTTTAATTTTTCCCCGACAATCAGGAAAGAATTATCTTGAATATAGGGTTGGGTACTATAAATAGAAGCGGCGGAGGGTTCATAATGATAATGACGAGATTTCGGAGTTAAACCCTGACTTAGTTCCGCTAAAGCTTGGATATGGTCGGGACGAGTACCACAACAACCGCCGATAATTTGTACTCCCAAATCTTCGATAAAGTGCATTAAAGCCATTTTTAATTCTACGGGAGTGAGGCGATAGTGCGCTTGACCGCCGACATTTTCTGGTAAACCAGCGTTAGGAATACAAGAAACAATAAAAGGGGAATTTTCCGAGAGATATTTAATATGGGGTTTCATTAAATCGGGACCGGTGGCGCAGTTAAGTCCCAAAATATCGATTTTATAGGGTTGTAAAATAGAGACAACGGCGTTAATTTCCGTTCCTACTAACATCGTTCCCATGGTTTCCATCGTCACCGAAACCATCAGGGGCAATCGTTGACCTTTTTTCTGAAATACTTCTTCAATAGCATTTAAAGCCGCTTTAATTTGCAGGACATCCTGACAGGTTTCTACTAATAATAAATCTGCTCCGCCATCGTACAGGCCCTCTACCTGTTCCACATAGGCATTTTTGAGGCTATCAAAGTCAATATGACCCAAAGTGGGCAGTTTTGTCCCCGGCCCCATGGAACCCGCCACAAAACGGGGTTTTTCGGGGGTAGAGTATTTATTCGCGCAAGCCTTGGCCAGTTCGGCGGCGCTTTTGTTGAGATAATAGGCTTGGTCGGCTAAATCGTACTCGGCTAAAACTATCGAGGTTCCCCCGAAGGTGTCGGTTTCAATCACATCCGCACCCACGGCTAAAAAGGCTTCGTGGACTTTCGCTACGGCGCTAGGTTTAGTATGGACAAGATACTCGTTACAACCTTCGTATTCTGCCCCACCAAAGTCCTCGGCCGTCAGATTTTGGCTTTGTAGGGAAGTTCCCATCGCCCCATCAAAGACGAGGACGGGATGCTTTGGACCGTTGAGGTAGTCAAGAAAGGGGCTATTCATAGAGAGATTTACTGCTATAGCATTTTGAAAGTTTATTGTAATACAGTTACTAGAAATCTGCTATGGTCGGCATTTCAGTGATCAGTTATCAGATTTGAGTTTTCAGTCGAGAAAGCCTATCAATCTAATTTTGTAGAACTAGACGGGCTAAACCAACTCCGGGATAATAATTACCGAGAATTTGTTGATAATCTAGGCCTTTTTCCGCTAATTTATAAGCCCCAGTTTGACTCATACCGCGACCACCGTGGGCCCAAGCGACAATTTCATCGGTGGCGGCATAAAGAGACTCGACTACACCCCCTTTATAGCTGAGAATCTGCCCGGCAGTGGCATTAACCGCTTGGTGGGTCGATTGATACTCCGAGCGAATGCCTTTATATACCTGCCAGCGCTGGGTATTGCCCAGATGAAACCAAGCATTAGCGGGGCGGATTATATGTACTAGGGCATAGGAACGAGCGGCGATCGCTTGTGCCTTTAAAGCGTGCATTGGCGCAGTGGAGTGCATTTCACTACCCACCACACTATAGAGATAGGCCTCTAAATTAACATGATTGACCACTAACAAGCGATCGCCTTGGGCAACAAGGAGGATTTTGCCCCGATACCAACCATCATCCACATAAACTAAACCATCGGCACTGGTGGGCTGCACAAAAATCACCTCTGGCAGCGATAAATCGCCCATTTTTAAGCCATTGGCACCTGGAATGACCGGTAAACCCTCGTTAGTGGCAATCGTTTTTAAACCACGACCTTGGCGATCGGTGATCACCGCCGGCCCGTTAACTCCAATCAAAACACTGGCCACATCCCTTTTAATCGCCACGCGAATTTCTATGGCTGGCGGCGTATAATTAGCGGGAACCAATAAGGGTTGTCTAGTTACTGGTTTAACCGCGGCAGCGGGGGCAGTATTAGGGGAAGTATTAGGGGAAGCTTGAACCGATGGTGCTAATTTTTTCGGTGCCAAGGGGGAAGACTGAGGAGAGGGTGCTGATTTTGGAATCGCAGAAGATTGGGGAGAGGGGAATAGTTTCGGCGATGGTGCGGTTAAGGGTGCGATCGGAGATGGGATAATAGGAGCAGGGGAGGCAGCAGTCTCTAGATTTGCCTGGGGTTGCGGGGTTTCTGGTTTTTCCTTGGCTAAATAAGTTAAGAGAATTGGGGTAAAAGTGGCGATCGACAACAAAGGAACGGCACAATGGCGCAGCAGGGAAAAATAGGTACTAGCAGCAAATTTCACTTTAATCACACCATCTTTAATTTTCTTATCTAACTTTACCATTCCCCTCTCAGGCTAGGCAATTCTAGACAAAAACTCTCGTATTCTTGAGCTTGTTAGGACAAATAAGGCTGAAATAGTCAAGAAAAGCCGAAAAAATTCTTAACCACCCATCCTTAGATTAGCCGAATCTCCTCTAATCCAGGCTCTTCTAGGTTCTGTGTGATCAGCTTAACTTACCATAGAAGCGATCGATCTTTGTGTCCTTTGTGTCTCTGTGGTTCATTCCACCCCCTCGCTAGACTGACAGAGATGTTTAAGGATTTTGAGAACCTCGTATAAATCCCCCGGATTTCTCATGGCAAATAAACGAGAGGTTCCGTATAAAGGTTTACCGTCCCATAATAATTTAACAAATAAAAACTCGGAACCATTGGTCAACATTCCATAATTAGGACGGTTTGGATGAGGATTGACCATTAAATAAGCTAATAATTGCGGTAAACCTACTTCAACGGAATAAATAACCCGTTTTGATTCAATAATCATTACCCATAATTGCTCTTTTAGAATTAAAGTATCTAACCTTCCTTTAATTATTAAATCTTGCTCTTTTGTAATAATTTCAACGGAATCTTCTGCTTTAATGTGAAAGGGAAATAGATAAAAGTTACCAATAAATAATAATGGGTCTAAAACCGTCATCCTCACCGAAGTTTCTAAAAAGGGAGGATAATTCAATAAGTTAAAATAACCTGTTTTGATTTTATCTAACAATTCTTTTTCCTGTTCAGAGATTGCTTCTAGGTCTTGCTGCCATTCCCCAAAAAAATGCTCATCTTCTATAAACTGTAGTTGAAAATGATTAATTAAATCTCTGAGAGTGAATTCTTTTGCTTGTAAAATTTGAACCATATTTACCTCTTTAATTAACACTTACGTTAATGGTAATTTGCTATTTTTAATTTAACCAAGCAAAATATCCGTTACTGACAGGGTTAACTACTCTAAATCAGAGAGAACAGTTAAGGATATGGTCTTGTTTTGTTTACCTGCACATCGCTTCGGTTAGCATCGTTCAGGTTTTTATCAGCTGCTTTCGCTCTTCCTACATCATCCAGATTAGCCATCGTCTTCTCCTTAATTTAGAGTACATGAAAGGTTAACTTTGCTATGATTTATCCAAGAGATTTATTGAGATATAAGTAGTTAGGTGTTAAAAACTTTATTCCCCCTTTATTTCCCAGGGAAGGGGGGTTAGGTCATTCGGGCGATTTTTCATGTTTGCAAGGTCATATTCTGGTTTCATGGTTTTATTATCGATAATACTTACTTTCGTTTTTACCCGTAAAAGTCCTCATTTAGAATCTGTTCAGGTGTGAAAGGACAAGCGAGGGGATACTCACTTTCTTGGGGAATACGAATACCAAATTGAGCGCGTTTACCCTGTTTGATGGCGACTTTACGAGCGCTGGAATAGGCTTGTGTGATGGAGATTAAGAGATAAGATTTAAGAGAGGGAGTCTTAAGTAAATCATCTTGAACGCGCTGGCGATGCTCATCTACTGAGTTATACCAACTTGCTTTCATTGTCTCAGGAGCATCATGCTGTATCTTTAATTTGAGTAAGTGAATAAATAAGACCATTAAGTTGCTCTCTAAGGCGCGTTTCTCTGACTTACCCAAATCTTTTAACTCCTCAATTAAGTTTTCTATATCCAGTTGTTCAAACTGTCGATTCTGTAATTGATGAATAGTTTGCTCAATCCACAACTGAAGATCTTGTTCGTAAAGTGTTGTGGGATTTTCTTGAATGTCCGATTGTTTTAATAAGTTCATTTGGCTTTCATTAAGTTAACTGTAGATGAATAATTTGGTCTTTATATTTATTATTATACTTGATCATTACCAGATATTGCGATCGCATTGGATTCTTAATTATTGACCTCTCCCCTGAACCCTATCCTACAAGGAAAGGGGAGAGAATTTAGCGAAGAGAGTGCAACTACAAACTGGGTTTGTTGTCAAGGCTCCAGCCCGAACAAGTTTAACCTGTTTTCTTTAGATAGTGAGAAGCTAAATGGACATAACCCTATTGCCCAAATTGGGTAACTTATCTAGAATAAGTATATGAAAAGAGGAGGAGACGTGATGGAGTATCAGAATTTTTCCCTCATTAAAGAAGATATTCAGGCTGATGCTTGCGGACGGATTAGCCTTGGGACTGAATGTAGCAACCGTCACTATCGAATACTGATGAATGCAAGCGGGGAGCTTCTTTTGGTTCCCATGGTGGCGATTCCAGAGGGAGAACTATGGGCTTTTCAGAATCCTAGTGTCCGCGAGTCGCTCAAACGGGGACTCGCAGAAGCCCGCACAGGAAATTTCGCTGAAGAAACAGTCGATTTAGACGCTATGCTTGAGTTTGCTGCATCTATTCCTGAAGAGGTCGAGGAGTAGGTGAGTTTTTCTTTACGACAGACACAGGAAGCTCGAAATACTCTATCTGAATTGCGAGCAGAAGCGGAACAGGCTCAAAAGACTCGCCTGGCTCAAGGTAGGACAAAAGCATCGAAACAAGAGGGTCTCTACAAACAGGTAACAAAAGCCCTCAAGCTCCTCAGTACAAACCCAAGACATCCGGGACTAAAAACCCACGAATTTAATTCCCTCGACAACCCTTATGATTCAACACAGAAGGTTTTTGAAGCCTACGCCCAACAGAATACACCGGGAGCCTATCGAATTTTCTGGTGCTATGGACCTCATTCGGGGGAAATCACCATTCTCGCTATTACACCTCATCCGTAGATCACAACATTGTAGGGGCGAAGCATTCGGGCAATAACCTATCGCTGAAACCGTAGATTTCCTATCCGAATACTTCGCCCTTACTTTTTCAGCAAGCCCGAAATAGTTAGCGCTGAAGCGCAACAACAAACTAGGTTCGTGAGGGAGTGAGGGAGGATCATCACCCCATCACCCCATCACCTCATCACCCTCTCTTTTTAAAGCCAGATTTAGTATTAGGGGGGAGTTAGACCAAACCCCGCACCTCCTCAACCCCAACCCCGAAAACAGAAGCAATACCGACAAGAATCTCCTCATCTTGCGTTTGCTGATAAAGATCAACAAGACGAGGCAAAGAATAGGTTTGTATCATGTAACTATCGTTAAATTCTGCCCAAATTTGTAAGGCTTGCAGGTAATAACTTTTGGCTTGGCTCAATTCCCCAACTCCTTCGGCTACCATTCCCAACCCGTGCAGGGGGTTGGCTTGCTCGTAGCGATCCCCATATTCAATCTTGATCTCAATAGCTTGCTGGTAGTAGCTTCGGGCTTGCTCCCATTCCCTCAATTGTTGCGCTACTATTCCCAAATGGTGCAGGGTGCTGGCTTGAGAGAAGCGATCCCCATATTCAATGCAGATCTCAAGAGCTTGCTGGTAGTAGCTTCGGGCTTGCTCCCATTCCCTCAATTCTTGCGCTACCCTTCCCAACTGGTGCAGGGTTCCGGCTTGCTCGTAGCGATCGCCATATTCAATGTAGATCTCAATAGCTTGCTGGTAGTAGCTTCGGGCTTGCTCCCATTCCCTCAATTCTTGCGCTACCCTTCCCAACTGGTGCAGGGTGCTGGCTTGCTCGTAGCGATCCCCATATTCAATGTAGATCTCAATAGCTTGCTGGTAGTAGCTTCGGGCTTGCTCCCATTCCCTCAATTCTTGCGCTAGGTTTCCCAACTGGTGCAAGGTGCTGGCTTGGGAGTGGCGATCCCCATATTCAATCTTGATCTCAATAGCTTGCTGGTAGTAGCTTCGGGCTTGCTCCCATTCCCTCAATTGTTGCGCTACGATTCCCAAATGGTGCAGGGTTCCGGCTTGGGAGTAGCGATCGCCATATTCAATGTAGATCTCAATAGCTTGCTGGTAGTAGCTTCGGGCTTGCTCCCATTCCCTCAATTCTTGCGCTACCATTCCCAAACAGTGCAGGGTGCTGGCTTGCAAAGATTGCTTAACTTGACTGTAACTTTCACTAATTTGCTTGATTAATTCGAGGCTTTTTTGGTAAATCTCTTTCGCTTTCTGATAATTTTTACTTAGTAAATATTTGCTTCCTGTCTCGAAAATTATACCAATGATTTCTATTGCCACCTGCCCTTGTTTGGCTTCAGGGGGATAGTTTTCAAAAGTTTCGAGAACGAACTCTAGGAGCTTTAAATTAGTCTGAGTATCTTGGTTTAACTTCAGATAACTATGCAAGCAAGTAATAATACTAAGTACGCTTTCTTGCTGATTGAGGGCGATTTGCAACGCATTAAACAGATTTTCATACTCCCAGCGACAGAACAATATCCCCCACTGCTTCTCTTTCGGATTTTTGGAATTTAGTAAGTTATTATAAGAACCTGCCAAGTCTCGGTAATGATTCTTAAAACCCTCCCAAATTGCTGCTTGTGTCTCTGGTGCTAATTCCTTTAACTTCGTCTTCAGGAAGTAGGGAAAAATGGGCTGGATAGTCAATAAACTCGGCAATTCTTCACTCATCGGCGAAAGCAACCCCCAATGAATTGCTTCTTCAATCGCTGCATCAAATTGGTCAAACTGATAGCCTTGTAAAGGTTCTAATTGCTGTAGTTTTTGGCTATAAATAGGAATAACACCCCTGGGAATAAACCCACTAAACGGCGCTAAACAGAGTAACAACTTATGCGCCTCCTCCGACAAATTACTGTGGGAATATTCCACACATTTGATGATATTATTAGTCTTATCCTTATCCCCCACATCAGCTAATTCCGCCAACTGTAACCCTTGCCAAATCTCCTCCGGTGACTGTCGCTTCAGATTCGCTAATACCACTTCCATCGCCAACGGATATCCCGCCAACAATTTCATCAAGCGTTTAAAATAATCATCCTTTTTAATCGCATTTTTCCGACTCTTCGCCTGACGTTCTAAGATTCTCTCCGCTAATTCAGTTCTCGACTCTTGGTCTAATCCTTGTAACTGATAGATATTCTCCTTAAAAGTCCTGCGTTGCAGCCAAGTTTCCTCACTGCGAGAACCCAAAATCACCTTCGTTTTTCCCTCGACCAAATTCTTGAGAAATTCGGCGATTTCTTCCCTCTCATTCTCCGGTAAAGTATTCTGAATTGCTAACGGTTGTCCCGTCACCGACTCCAGATTATCTAAAATGAGAATATACGCCTCACTGCGGAGTTTTTGCTCTAGTTTCTTTACTCGCGCTTTCAGGTTCATCGCTTGGAAACTCGCCTGTTCAAAACGATTATAAATTCCCTGACCGATTTCATAGACAATCTGTTCTAACGTCCAAGCTTTTCTATCATAACCAAAATAGAAAATATGGGTCGCCCAGTTGGTTTTCTGCCACCATTCTCGTAGATAATTGAGTAAAGTAGTTTTTCCTGTCCCTCCCATTCCTTTGAGTAAAAGGATATTATGTTTCAGCAGCGCCTTTTCCATCTTGAGAATCTCTAAATCCCTGCCGACAAAGCCGTATTCTGGTAAGGGAAAGACATATTGATTGCCGATATGTTCCCAGTATTTTTCCTCCTCTTCTGGAGTAAATGGACGCAAATTGAGATTAATTTTACCGCGACAATAAATCACCGGTAATAACCAATCTTCTAAATCTATTCTCGTATTATAATAGGCGCGGCGTTGCTTATTATTGAATAACTCTAACCGTCCTTTTCGCATCGCTTCCGTTAGGTCTTTTCCGTTCAATAATTGCTGATAAATTGGTTTCATCATCAACTTAGCTGCAGAAACCGTCACCGAATATCCCATCGCCACCACTGCTTGCATTCCCGCAGTCATCAAACGACTACCTAAACTGGTTTCCCGATAGTCTTCTGATTCCTGGGAAATTTGCTTTGCTGACTGACAAGCATTGAGAATACAAATAGGGATATTTTTCCCAGTGAGTAAATTCGCTAATTCCGTCGCTTCTACCGGAGTCGCTTGACCTTTTTCTTCTCCTTCCAGAAACAGAAAAGCTTTTACTCCCTCATATTCTGCTAAATCCTCCAGTCCCCATCCCCTTTGATAGCGCCAAGAATCCCCGTGAACCTGTCTTTGGTACTGTTCATATTCCATTAATCCGCCATGAACATCGAAATGAATAACATGATAGTATCCTTCTCCCTTCTCATCCAGATGTCTGGTTAGTGATTCATAAGTTCCGGGACGCAATATATCAATTTTTACCGGTATTTCACTACTATTTACCAGTTCTACCAAAGGACGGGAAATCGTGCGATAGTTAACATCAGATTCCTCATTAGGACGCGCAATCACCACCAGAAGATTGATAGTAGGATAAGTGGCCATTTGCACCGGGACAACTGTAGCCCCTCGACGCTGGCGGGAGATGATACAATCTATAGAAAAGGGACGCGGTAAATCAGGATCTTTCAGCGCTTCCCAATGTAAAGCTTGAAATTCTGGCGACTGACTTTCGATGATAATTTGCAGTTGACTTAACTGCTTTCGCAAGTCTCGATATTCCCCATAAGCATTTAAATTACTCTGGAAAACCTGTTTAAATAGGTTTTCGCCATAGTTTTGGACGCTGTTGGCGGCTTTTTGCGCCTTATCCGTCTCTAGCGTCGGAAATACTAACCATTCCTCAAAGTACCATTCTAGGTCTTTTTCTTCTTGGTTAGTAAAGGGGTCAGTAACCGTAATTGGGTAGCTGTTACCGCTATCAAAATTGAGAGTAGCAGTAAAGCCACCATCGTTAATTCCTTCTTCGCGGATGGTGAGGACTAACATAGAGATAAGTTTAGAATTGTTCTATTACAACTCTTCAGCAGTTTAACGGTATTATACTGGAAAAAACCTATTGCTTTGAGCCTATGGATGTTCGAGCGGCAGTTGCCCTAGAAGCGGGAAAACCCCTAACTATTGAAACGGTAAAATTAGCCGCACCGCAAGCGGGGGAAGTGTTAGTAGAAATCAAAGCCACGGGAGTTTGTCACACCGATGCCTATACTCTCTCTGGGTCCGATCCTGAAGGCTTATTTCCCTCAATTTTAGGCCATGAAGGGGCCGGAATCGTGGTAGAAGTGGGAAAAGGTGTCACTAGCCTAAAAGTGGGGGATCATGTTATTCCCCTATACATTCCCGAATGTCGTCAGTGCGAATACTGTCTCAGCTTTAAAACCAATCTCTGTCAAGCGATTCGTCTTACCCAAGGTCGGGGAGTAATGCCGGATGGAACCAGTCGTTTTTCCCTCGATGGTCAGCCTCTTTATCACTACATGGGAACCTCGACTTTTGCTAACTATACCGTGCTGCCGGAGATTTCCCTAGCCAAGATTCGCCCCGATGCTCCCTTTGAAAAAGTCTGTTATATCGGCTGCGGAGTCACTACAGGTATCGGTGCGGTGATTAATACCGCTAAAGTGGAACCGGGGGCAAAAGTGGTGGTTTTTGGTCTGGGAGGTATCGGTTTAAACGTTATTCAAGGGGCCCGTTTGGTGGGGGCCGATATGATTGTCGGGGTCGATATCAATCCCCAGAAACAAGCTTTAGCCACCAAATTCGGGATGACTCATTTTGTTAATCCCCAAGAAATTGAGGGGGATTTAGTGACCTATCTGGTGGATTTAACTAAGGGTGGGGCCGATTATAGTTTTGAGTGTATCGGCAATGTCCAGATTATGCGTCAAGCTTTGGAATGTTGCCATAAGGGTTGGGGTGTTGCCACTATTATCGGTGTAGCTGGGGCCGGCCAAGAAATTAGTACCCGTCCTTTTCAATTAGTCACCGGACGGGTCTGGAAAGGTACGGCTTTTGGTGGGGCGAGAGGCCGTACAGATGTACCTAAAATAGTCGATTGGTACATGGACGGCAAGATTAACATTGATGATTTAATCACCCATGTTCTACCTCTGGCAAGGATTAACGAGGCTTTTGACCTGATGCGCCAAGGGGATTCTATCCGCAGTGTGATTACATTTTGAACAGGGATAATGTTAGATATAGTTAAGAAACACTTGACAAACTCTTAACTGTATGTGTGCGCCAGTTTCCAGGCCCTCTTTAACTTACTATAGAAGCGATCAATCTTTGTGTCCTCTGTGTCTGGAGTGTTTCCTTCCACTCCCAGTATTTACTCCGATTTTGTTAAGATATATTGCAGATACCCTGAACTTTAGTAAACAGAGGAGCTAAATCACCTAGTATTGCGTCCTTTTCAGTGAACAGTAAACAGTGAAAAGACATCAGGAAAGTGCTATTTAAAACTACTCACTTAGAACTCAAATCTGATAAGGGACTTGCGCTTTGATAATGTACCTTTTGGGCGAACGCAGTTCGCCCCTACATTGTGGACAAAATCCGTTACTGTAGGGGCGCAAAGCTTGCGCCCTCCGATCGATCAGGTTTGCTGATCACCCTAAGTAGGGCGAGAGCCTTCGAGATGTTAGGGACTTGCGCTTTGATAATGTGCCATCTGGCTGGTCTAATTCTTCTACAGAGCGATTTTCTGGCTGGGATATTATTCCCACGCAAGTCCCTAACTGATGACTAATAACTTTTAAATTTTTAACTTTAAGCAAATGCGTAATAGCGGACTCCTATCAAAAACCAAAGTCAAACTGAAACGGAAAAAAACGCTCACCTCGCCGACGCGGCCAGCACCGAATAAATTACAGAATAAAATCAAAGATAAAGAGCGTCTAGTCGGTCGTCAGCGTCAGTCATGGCTAATTATGGGATTAATTAGCCTTGTCCTGCTAGGAGGAGTTGGCTCGCGCTTGGCCTATTTACAACTGCAGCAAGGGCAAATTAACCGAGAAAGGGCAGAAAATAACCGGATTCGCATTCTTCCCAAACCCCCAGTCCGGGGCAACTTATTCGATCGCAATGGCAAAGTTTTGGCCACGGCCCGCTTAACCCATGCGGCCTATATTTGGCCCAAATCCCAGCGTAATCCCGCTCAAAAACTCAATCTTGACCGTTTAGCCAGTATTTTAGGCATTCCCAGAAGCGACCTAGAAAAACGCATTAACGAAGCGGACGAAAACCCCTCCACCCTGATCCGCATCGCTAGGGGTTTAACTCCGGCCCAAATTATCGCCCTAGAGGAATACAAAGACGAATTAACCGGCATTGAAGTGGACGTGGAATCAGTGCGCTACTATCCCAATGGTAAAATCGGGGCGCATATTCTCGGTTATACCGGGGAACTAACCCCAGAGGAATATCAAGCCAAAAGACGACAGGGCTACCGATTGGGAGATGTCGTCGGTAAAATGGGTGTAGAAGCCGCCTACGAGTCAAAATTGCGGGGAGAATGGGGAGGAATGCAGTTAGAGGTCAACGGATCGGGACAAGTAATCCAAATTCTCGGCCAAAAAATTGCTAAACCGGGCCAAGATGTCACCCTGACACTAGATTTAAAACTCCAAAAAGCCGCCGAGGCCGCTTTAGGAAAACGCAAGGGTGCGATCGTGGCGATCGATCCCCGGGATGGTTCCGTGCGGGCCATGGTCAGTTATCCTAGTTTTGATCCTAATGTTTTCTCGGCCCCAATTACCACCGCCACTTGGAAAAAACTACAAGCGGAGGGCAACCCGTTTGTTAACCGCGCTCTGCAAGGATTCCCCCCCGCTTCCACCTTTAAAGTCGTCACTGCCACTGCTGGCATGGAATCGGGTAAATTTCCCCCCAATACGGTCTTAAATACCTTTGCTGCCCTTTATGTGGGGGGGACAGCTTTCGGGGAATGGAATCACGCCGGTTTTGGTCCGATCGGTTTTGTCCGGGCCATGGCCATGAGTAGTAACACTTTTCACGGTCAAATTGGTCGCGGAGTGGGGGGACCGACTTTAATTGCCACGGCTCGGCGCTACGGTTTCGGTCAGAAAACTGGGATAGAATTAGCGGAAGAAACTCCGGGGTTAATTGCCGATCGCGATTGGAAGCTGCGTAATTTTAAAAACTGGGATTGGTCCGTAGGGGATACGATTAATATGTCGATCGGTCAAGGATTTACCCTCGCAACTCCCCTACAGGTAGCTGTGATGTTTGCTGTCCCCGCTAACGGCGGTTTTTTGGTGAAACCGCACCTTTTACAGGATGCCCGGGATGTTAAGGAATGGCGAAAATCTTTGAACATGAAACCTAGCACCCTAGACACCCTGAGAAAGTCCCTGAGAGCCGTGGTAGCGGAAGGAACGGGGCGGGCCCTATCAGACCCCGCTTTACCGCCTGTAGCGGGCAAAAGCGGCACAGCAGAAGCACCTCCAGGCAAGTCCCACGCTTGGTTTGGAGCTTTCGCCCCCTTCGACGTAGCTCAGGGTAAACCCTTCGACAAGCCCGAAATTGTCGTGGTCGCCTTTGCGGAACATTCCGGCGGTGGTGGTGGTAAAGTGGCCGCACCTATGGTACGTCAGGTAATGGAGGCTTATTTTAATGTCAAACCCAAAGAAGAAAAACCCCGGCCGAAGCCCTAGAGACCTGTGGCGGTAAGTGGCACACAGCGTACGGTAATTCCCGTCGCCGTGGCGATTTTTTCCGCCCAAATTGCCAATATTTCAGCGTTTACGGGTTTGAGAATTTGCATTCCGTCGGCAGCGGTGAGGGGATTATTACCTCGGGTTTCTAATTGTCTTTGTCTGGCCCGGGGACGGGTCGGGGTGTTAAGTTGAATTTCATCCGGTTGTAGCTGTTGCATCAAATCGATATACTGGTCTTGCTCTTGGGGCGACCAAGAGGCCAGCACCATGGTTTGAATTGCTAGTTTTCCCGACCATTCTTGGCGAAATTGTCTTAATCCCGACCAACAACTCTGCCAATCCAGACCAGGGACTGGACGGTTAACCCGTCGCCATTGGGCCTCGGAAACAGCATCGATTTTAGCGGCGACGATATCAGCTTTGCTCAACTCTTGACGCACTTGGGCATCTCCCAAAAGGGTACTATTGGTTAAGACCGCCACCGGCCGCCTGGTCATTTCCTTGACGGTGGCCAGTATTTCCCCTAAATTGAGGGCGAGGGTGGGTTCCCCGCTACCACTGAGAGTGACTATATCCACGTCCCAAGGAGCAAAAGCGCTTAAATCCCTGCTAATTTGTTCGCTGGTGATAAAAATTTTTCGTTGCTCGGTTTTTTGCTCAATTTCTCCTAACTGACAGTAGGCACAGTTAAAGGAACAGGTGGAAACTAAACCAATCGGATCAATGCCCAAGGAACTGCCGAAACGCCAAGAGGCAACCGGACCATATACGGAGCAGAAATAATCCTGGGGAGCAGTCATCGAAAATACCGAAAGAAGACGGAGAGGGAGGGATTCGAACCCTCGGTACGGTCTTACGATTCGTACAACAGATTAGCAATCTGCCGCATTCGACCACTCTGCCACCTCTCCAAGATGACATTATTTTAGTCTAACATAAAAGGCTGATTTTTGGCAAGTAATTTTTGGGCAGTTAATCGCCTAAACGACCATCCTCCATATTGACAATGCGATCGGCGATGTCGAGAATCCGGTTATCGTGGGTGACAAGTAAAATCGTGCAACCTTGTTCTTTTGCCAATTTCTGCATGATTTCCACCACATCCCGCCCGGATTGTTTATCTAAGGCCGCGGTCGGTTCATCGGCGAGGACTAATTTGGGATGACTGACGAGGGCGCGAGCGATCGCAACCCGTTGTTTTTGTCCCCCCGATAGATCGTGGGGATAGTAATCAACGCGCTCTCCTAAACCCACCGACTCCAGAATTGCCGTGGCTTTTTGATCGAGATCTTGTTCTAAAAACTCCTCGTGCAGTTCCAAAGACATCCTTACGTTTTGTTTCGCTGTGAGGAATTTTAGTAAATTATGTGACTGAAAAATATAGCCAATTTGTCGGCGAATTTTCAGCATTTTGCCCTTACCAATTCCTAACATTTCTTGGCCGAGAATTTTTAAACTGCCCGCTTGTGCAGATCGCAAACCTCCCATTAAACTCAATAAAGTAGTTTTCCCCGATCCCGAAGGACCGGTCATAATCACTACTTCCCCCGCTTTAATTTCCAGATCGATATCGTATAAAACCTGTTTTTTTAATTCCCCCGTGCCAAAATAGTGATTTAAGCCTTTAATGGCAATTACGGGTTCATTAGGGCTAAAATCGACTAATTCTCGCTCTTTTTGAAAAATCCGCATTATTTCACCCTTGATAGCTTAGAAAATATCGGCTGGATCTGCTGTCCTTAATTTGCCCATGGCGACAATTCCAGAGGCAATACACATAATAATTGTCAGGATTAAAACTTCGATCGCCCTAGCGGTAGTCATCACTATGGGTAAAAGTGTAGCGGAGGAAGCGAGATGATAAACACCGAGAGAAACGATAAACCCAGGTATATACCCCAAAACCGCTAGTAATAAGGCCTCTTGCATCAAAACCCCGACTAAATACCAATCACCGTAACCCATAGCTTTTAGGGTAGCGTATTCGGGTAAGTGATCGGTGACATCGGAATAGAGAATTTGATAGACAATGACGATACCGACGATAAAACCCACTACTGTACCTAAACCAAAGATAAAACCAATGGCTGTACCATTTGCCCAATAGGTTTTTTCCCTTTCGGCAAATTCTTTTAAAGTAAGGACTATTACTTCATTTTTAGGGAAAAGTGCCTGTAAATTGGCCTTAACTGCCTCGATATTTGCCCCCGGTTGCAGTTTCACCAGTCCTATATCGATTTCGTGGGGTTGGCGTTCGGGAAAGAGCCTTAAAAAGGTAGAATCACTGGTAATGACGTTACTATCGGCAGCAAAGGAGGCACCAAGGGTAAAAATTCCCGCTACCTGTACCTCTTTTTTATTTAACTGAACTGTCAAATCGGGGTTTTTCTGGAGTAAATCGGCAATTGGACCGAATTCTGGTCTTCCTGCTTGATCGTACAAGACGCGATTTAACATCTTTAGATCACTGGATTTTTGATTGACTTCTGGGAGGGTAAAAACCCGTTGACTGGGATCAAAACCAAAGACTAAAGTAGTTCTTTCTAGGGCAGTTTCGGGATTGCGCCACTGGGCCGAAGCAATATAAACTGGGGCTATAGATTGAATGCCCTCGACTCTTTTAGCTTGGTACAAGCGATCGCGTGAGAAACTTTTCACGGCAAAGAGGGTGTCGAATTGGGGATTAATCAGGACTAAATCCGCATCGAGGACATAATGGGGTTTAACGGAAGCATCAAATAAGGCATCCCGAAACCCCAACTGTGTAAAAATTAGGAAGTCGGCAAAAGCAATCCCGGCAATAGCCACGATCAAACGGGTTTTCTCTCGCGTCACCTGTAACCAAGATAGGGGCGTTTTTTTGAATAGATGGGTTAGTTTCATGGAAAACCTACTCATTGATAGTTACAGTTACTTGGGAATTGGTTAAACCTGCCACTTTTTGACTGTTTTCGCGATCTAAGGCAATGCGGACAGAGATAACTTTGCGATCGAAGTTTTCCCCCGGTTGATTGCTGAAGATATTTTGTTGGTCAACTTTTAAAGCAATTAAGCGCACTTTCCCCCTAACTTCGCCCTTAAACGCCGATCCGGTAATCGTGGCAGTTTGTCCCTTGCGAATTTTCCCGATATCGCTTTGATAGATTTCGGCAATTACTTCCATGCGATCGGTTTCAGCAAGGTCAACAATTCCTTGATCGCTAATTTGTTCCCCGATACGGGTATTGACTTTAATCACTTTGCCGGTAATTGGCGATCGAATATAAGCCTGATTTAACTCGGTTTGGGCCTTTTTAACGGCAACTAGGGCAGCATTTACCTCCGCTTCGGCTGCCCGCACATCGACTCCCCGCACTTCCGAGACTTGATTTAAAGTGGATCTGGCCTCTTTGATCTGCTGTTGACCGGTGGATTCAATCCGGGCTAGGGTAGTCTTGGCTTCTTGTATCTGTTGTTTACCGGTGCTTTCAATTCTCTCTAGGGTAACTTTTGCTTCTGTTAGTTGTTGATTACTGGTTTCTAAATTTAGTCTTTTAGTATCAAAACTAGAGGCGGAAATTGCCCCTTCTTGATAGAGTTTTTCGTAGCGATCAAATTCAGCTTTGGCATTGCGATATTCTGCTTCTAATTTGCCAATTGTCGCTTTTTGGGCAGCCCTATCTCCTTCTAATTGCGCTGTTAATCTTTGAATAGTTGTCCTTTGGGTTGCTTGATCCCCTAACCATTGTGCCTCGATTTTTCGCACGTTAGCGGCATTAGCATCGATTTCACCGACTTTTGCCCCAGCTTTCACCTGTTCTAGTTTGGCTGCGGCTACTTTCACCTGTTCTTGTGCCTGTCGCAGGTTATCCTCTAATCTTTCCTGACTTTCGAGAATGGCGATTATTTGTCCCGTTTTGACGCTATCTCCTTCATCGACTAATAATTGCATGACTCGATCGGAATCAAGCAACATCGGGGCAGATATGCTGATAATTTCTGTCCTCGGTTCAATTCTGCCTAAAGCGGTGATTTTTTGCGGTACGGGCGACGCAATTACAGGGGTTTTGGTTTCGGGTTTGCTGGCGAATTGGGAAAGACTATAAAAGGTGGTTATTCCTAATAATCCTGTGCCTAATACTATTAACCCGATCATTAACTTTTGATTTGGTTTCACAAAAGTTTTACCTTTCATAATTTTTTAGTTAATAAGTGATTGTTGGGGGTTAACAGTTTTTCTGCAAATAAGTAGTAAGAATTTTACCTAATAATTCCATTTGTTCATCGATCGCAATCTGTTCATTGCACCACAGGCGCTCTAATATCAGTCCATTAATAACGCTGACAACTAACCAAGCTACACTCGGATCGCTAATACCTAAAATCTCGATTACTGCCTGATGATAGCGGCGATCAACGCGCTCAAAAAGTTGACTACGACTCAGTTCTTCTCGTCCTTGATATTGAGAATAATCAATCCATAAGAATAATTGTTTGATGCAGTAATTCTCGCGATTAGTCATAAATTTGCCGAGAATTTTTAGCTTTTCTGTCAGGGTTTTTCCTCGATCAATCTCGGCTTTAGCTAATAAAACATCCTCTCGGCACATCTCCTCGACTAATTGCTCGAAAAGTGCCGCTTTACTGGGAAAGTAGTGGTACAGCGTTCCCGTGGACACTCCCAATCCTTGCGCTAATTCTCTCGTCGTCATGTTAGCATAGCCTTTCTCGGCAAAGAGTTCGGCACTTTTTAAGAGGAGTTCTTTTCGGTATTGTTCTACATCTACTATCTTAGGCATAAATTTAATATCGAACGTTCGTTATATTTTAGCTTAACATTACTATAAATGGGGAAATCGGCTGTCCCTTTGCCTGTATGCTAGAAAGAGGAGCTAATTCGTTGTTGAGCGAGCTTTTTCGCAAGGATTGACAGTATGGGTAATATTCACGAGCAGTTATTAGAGGAATTAGCCGAAGTGGAGTGGAGTGACTTGATCCCCCATGCTCAAAGGGATGCGCTGATCCTAGTTTCCGATTCCCTCAATTTAATCGAAGTGGCAGAAGCGATCGCCGGTGATCAGGTTGCTCAAGTGCAGAATTGGATCGGGGAAAAACTACTAGAAAAACCGACACAGGAGCAATTAAGCGATTGGAATTCCCATCCCGATAACCTTTTTAATACACTAATCGTGCAACCTTTTGTGTTAATTCAGACCATAGCTTAGATAAAACCAAACCCCCCAATCTGGTGAGATTGAGGGGTAGGAAAGAATAATCCTGGCATCGAGCTATTGTCCCGGTCGGCAACCCGACAAGTATCTTGGCCACGGTGAAGTTTCACAACCGAGTTCGGGATGGAATCGGAGTG
>NZ_JADBTR010000038.1:0-9239 GCF_020246065.1 Microcystis sp. M144S2 | reverse complement strand
TAAGTTAAAATTGATTTATAGTAAAGACGACTAGGAATAAATTAATGCTGTGTCAGACTATGGAGTTGACCTTTTCCCAATGGTTTCTAATTAAGAGACGGGCGCAATCGCTAACTCAGGATGATGTAGCAGCCGAGTTAGGCGTGACAAAACAAACCGTTAGCAATTGGGAACGGTCTGTTTCTACCCCTTCCTTGACAATTCCCCAATTTAAGAAGCTGTGTCAACTTCTGGACTGTACCCTTGACGACTTCCCTAACCCCTAACCCTTAACCCTGACTCGTAACCCGTGAAGACTTAGCGATCGCCTACTATCGAACTGACACACTTGTACCATAAAGATCGAGTTTGTTGACTGTTTTGCTTGCCATGTCTAAAGCTGTATAATTGACTGACAGCAAGCCTAACGGCATCCCACCGGCAAAATTTTGCCACTAGCCGATTGACCAAAAAAAAAGCCTGAACATTTTGGTAGGTGTTCAGGACCAAATACAAAATTTACAATATCAATGTTAAATCAAATCGATCCAGTAGTCGAGAATTCCCCTGTACCGACGGGCAATTTTGAAGATTTCCCCTCTCCCCAAAAATCGTTTTTAGCGGTTTCCCCTAATAAATTTTACCACAAACCAGAACCATTGCGGCCACTGGTTTATGGGATTTTGACCCTAGCCGATCGCGCTGGCAATGCCTCTCAGGATGACAAGGGAGGTCGCGGCGATGCTTAAGAGTTTTAACCGCTCTAACCCTTGCCCGGTATGTGGGGAAGCTTCCCCCGATTGTCGGTACTCTACCGATGGGAAATTGATTCTATGCCATTCTCACATCGACTTCGATCCACAGCATCCAGAATGGGATTATCTGGGGGTTGCCAGTAATGGGGTGTGGGGAAAATTTGTTCCCAGAAAAAGCGAAGCATTCGATCGCACGGAATGGGAAGCGAAAAAACTAGAGAGGGAACGCAGCCGATTAGAACGGCAAAAAGAACACGCTAAGAACTCGCTACCTATTCCAGACCGTGACAAGGCTCTAAGGAATCTATCCCAATCGCTAGGGCTGTCACGCCGGCATCAAAAGGCTTTACTCGATAGAGGGCTGACTCTCAGTCAGATAGAGTCAGGACTGTTTTTCAGCATTTACCGGAACGATCCCGTCAAGATAAATGTCCCCCCCAATCTTCCCGGGGTGATTAATGGGAAAATAGCGGCCAGTGGGGACGGTATCGCTTGCCTTGCCTTTGATAGCGAGGGCCGGGCGATCGGATACCAGATTAGGTTAGAGAATGTTACCGATTCTAAGTACCGATGGGCCAAGGGTTTATCTTCTAGCCATTTAGCCGATGGTGAATTACCCATAACAGTTATCCCCAATGGCAAGGATAACGGTCAAGTTTGGTTAAGTGAGGGGATACTTAAACCTTTTGTCGCTGCCCATAAACACGGTATCAATGCCATAGGCGCGGCCAGTGGGCATTTCTCAGGTGCTGCTAATCAGGTTAAAGAAGCGATCGGACCCTATCGACAATTAATTTTATGCCCGGACGCGGGGGACATAAATAACCCTCAAGTGATGCTGAGATGGTCTAAAGAGATTAAATTTTTGGAATCTCTAGGGAAGTCGGTATTAGTCGCATGGTGGGGTCAAAAAACCAAAGATGATGATGATATTGATGAGATAGGGAATCTGGAATCAATCGAATTTATCACGCCTAGCCAATTCCTTGAAATGGGAAAAAGCGATCCTTTACCATTCTGGGAAAAGGTTAAAAGATTAGTAGCGAGAGACAGGAAAAAAACCAGAAAAAGCTTACCTTTACCCTTACCGACTAAACGAGAGGCAAAAATATATGATCGCTCTAATCGATTAAATGAATGGGCATCGGGTAAATATATTCTCGATACGTCTCCCACTGGAAGCGGAAAAAGCCACGATGCAGGCACGCTAAACCCTGACAAGCTAGGGGTTAACGACATTTTTTATATTACCAATGACCCTCGAAATGTCTCAACCCCAACGTTAAAACAATGGTCTTTATTAGAGGGTCGTCACGCTGGCTTATACCGTAACGAATTGGGGGAAGTGAGAACACGAAAAAGGAAAGACTCACTCGATAGGTATCAAGAGAAAAACTTAAGGTCTAATTGCGCTCGGCCCTATACTCACGCAGCCTTAGCTAATCAGAATATAAGCCACGGGTTAGAATCAGCTACTATCTGTCAGGGTTGCCAATTTTTAGAATTATGCCGGTCGGGTAAGGGGGATTATGATTATCTACAAAAGCGTGCCATTGCATTGCAATCTAAGCGATTAATAGCTCACCCGGCAAGCTTACCACTGCCTAAGTCTCTCGATCCTGAAAATGGGTTTAACTATGGGAATACAGCCCTAATTTTTGAGGAAAGTGAACTATCTTTTAACACTACCAAAATAGTTAAGGTAGGGGAAAAAGATATTAAGGATACGATTGAGGCCTTAGCGGAAAAGGATGATAATGATCTATTCCTATCTCTTAAGCCTTTACTGATTACCATTAAGAAGCTTCTCTCGGAAAAACAGCCTAATCGCTATGGTTTTGACGGTAAAATCATTAGAGAGAAGCTTTTAGGATTAATTCCTAGCAATCTCGATTTAATCAAGCTAAAAGAAGCGTTAACCCCTGATTTATCTTTCCTTGACCCATTCAGTGAGAACGGCCAAGACATAGATGATATGCCGGCATCGGTTCGCCGGGCATTCGCTGAAAGTGACAGAAATCTAGCGGAAAAAGCAGAAAATGAGACGCTTAAGCAGTGGATACCTGAATTAATCCTTGCTTTGCAAGGAAAAGGCTATTTATCGCTTAATCATGGTATTTTATCGGTATCTTTTGTTGATTCTAGATTCTTAGCGATTATAGGTGAGGCCGCTAAGGTCATCTTCCTATCGGCCACGGAATCGATCGAAAATCTTGAGGCCCGCACCGGGCTAAATATTGATCTGATTACTACCGGGGGGGATATTCCACAGAATATAGATTTTATCCAAGTAACCGACCTTGGCCGAATGGGTATCAATCGAGGGGAAGGTCAAAAGCGCCGATCTAAGGCTATCCTTGACCATTATCGGGAAAATGACCCCGATAACACGGCTGTCATCCGATTCCAGTCTCACTGTAAGGATGATGGGGATGAGACAAGCCTAAGACATTTTGTCAATTCTCAGGGAACTAACTTAATCACTGGTGTTACTAGATTAATCATCGATGGTTTACCATGCCCTAACCTTGAGTCACTAAGGCATGACTACGCTATTAGCACGGGGAATGACCCCTATGGTGAGGGTTTTAACCGCTATGTCCATCATCAAATTTTGAGAGTCATTCAACAAGAGACGGGGAGGCCGCGGGCCAATCTTTACCCGGATCGTCGGTTTGAGATTATTCTCTTGACCGATTATGATTTTAGCGGCCTTATCCCCCCTAACCAGATTAAGCAGGTCAAGGCCCACGAGATAACCCCGGATGCTGAAAGTGTCAGCGAGAGGACTAAACGGCTAATAGGTGAGGCTGCTAATCAGTTATGGGAAAGCGGGGAAAAAATAACCGAACGTGCGATCGCTACTGTAACCGGCATGGCACGGACTACGATCAATCGGTGCCGGGAGTTCTTAGATGAAATCTTGGCCACAATTGCTATAAGTAACCCATATAGTAAATGTGGCCAAGCGGAAAACCTTACTGAGAGCGAGATAGGCTTATTTGATGATGCTACGGCTTACCTAGCGGCCTCTAGTGATGATTCACTCCTAACGGAATTTGAGGCCCTCCTAGAGGTCTTCGATCGCAGTCAGTGGTCAAATTTATGGGGATTTATACCTATTCCGATAAGAGACAAGCTTCTTAATCAGCTTTTAGCGATCGCTGAATAGGCAAAAAATAGGGAAAATACCGATTTTACACTGGCAAAAAGTGACAGTGATAGGATTATTTTACCCTTAAAAAAAAGATAAAATAGAAGTAGAAAAGTGATAAAAACCCAAAAAATAAATAATTAAATTAAGATAGTGAAAAGCCTTAAAGTCCAGGTTTCCCCACGGCATAAAATCACAGTGGTTCAACGCTAATCTAACCCCATTAAGAAAATGCCCTTATATCCCTTAATATTGGGTATTTTGCCCTACAAAGTGTTTTAAAGCTAATCTATACCTTTGCAAGAAATGACAAAACACACCATAACAACCAAACAGAAAAAACAATTTATCGCGATTTCTGAATGTGAGTTAACCCCCGATGAAATACGCTACCAATATGTCGATCTTTATGGGGGTGCGACGCTCGTTTTAGCACTAAATGTAGATTCCCCCGAACGAGCCGCTAAACTGTGGAAAAGCCGCTCGATCCTTGTCAGCGCAGCGAGACAGTGTGATATATCGAGATACATTCTAATCAATCTGCTAAATTCCCCTTACGGCTTCGCCATGCTATCAAGAGAGGACCTTTCACCGGAACCGATCACCCGATTTAATGTCCCTAGAATGGCAAAATTTTGCCATTCTAGAAAACTGTAGTACGTTGTATTACAATAAGAAATATTTTTAGTACGGCCTAGAAAAAACAGGATTTTCCTATCTTTTTTAGTGAGAAAAATGGGACTAAGCGGGAAGTAACGGGAAGTGGAAGGACAGCCGATCATTCCCTAACCTAAAATCCTCTCGTAAACTAAGCAAAAAAGATGACAAAATTTTGTCATCTTTTCAGGATTAACTAATCCTTTTCTTGATCTTTATTGTACCAAAACCGACCGCGAAGTTCCCATTGATTTTTATATTTAGGAGTAGGATGCCCCTTTTTTTTCCATCTCGTAATATTTGATTTATCGATCCCTAATTCCCGGGCTAATTCGCTGTCAGTTAATCCTTTTTTAGCCGATGGAACCTCGATCGCATTCTGATCGATGGTTTTATCGGTTATGGGGGAAACGATTAAAGTATCTGGCAAGGGGATAATCTTTTTTTCCGAGTCCTCGATCGCTGGTCGGTCCGGTGGTGAGGGTGGGAAAATGTCACCCTCACCCAATTTATCGGGGGGAAGGGGGGAAGTATTAACAGTCTCAACCGTTCCATCGATGGAAGCGATCGCGTCCGTTCCCGGTGGTGACGGTGGTGAGGGTGAAACTTCCGGGGTCACGGTTTCGATCGCTGGTCGGTCCGGTTCATCGGGGGAAGTGTCCCCGGGTAGGGAATCGATCGCCGGTCGGGCCAGAGGGGGAAGGGGGGAAGGTTCCTCAATGGTGGGAATTGGGGAAGCGATCGAAGCCGATTGCTGTAACCTTAGCAGTCTCTCCATGTTTTCAATCCGTGCCAGTAAATCACTTGGTAAATACTCAGGTATCATACTAGGTAACTTATCAAGTATGATACTCTCTACTTTACCGTCTAAGTCAGGTAACTGACTAGGGACGGTATCAGGCGAATTAAGCTTTTTTTCGAGAATCTCATCGATCTTTTTTTCGATCGCATCCTCACTAAATTTACTAGGTACGGTATCGAGTATAGGACTACTCACTAACTCAGGGTTATAAGCGAGAAGCTTTAATAACTCAATGATTCCAGTGCCAAGAGAAGGGTAGATCACCCCTTCCTTATCCTTACGGGTGATACCGTACTCATTACAGTACCCAGTAATGAAAGACTCGATTTCCTTTGGTAGATAGCAGGTTACAGCCTTGTTGTTTGTACTCATGGGTAAGTTACCTAGCCGATTACTTTTCTATTCTAATACCTTACCCTAATACCTTACCCTAGTAAGTGACCTATAAGATATAGTAATGTTTTGTAGTCAATTACCTAGTAAAGTCTGATTAATGGGTAGTTGACTTAGGTAAGTGACTAGGGTATTATAGAGATATAAGGGGTTGAGAGAACACCACAGAAAACCCCACAGAACCTAGAAAACTAAAGAGGATTAAAGATATGTTATTCGCTTCCAAGATTAACGAAGTTAATGCAACGATTGCTAACATTTCCCATGAAATCGAGGACTTACAGGCACGGATCGAAGCATTACGGATCGAAAAGCTTGAGTTAGAGCAGTATCAACAGCAGTTAGGCAGTGCCGAAAATGCTTCCGAGAGTGCGATCGAACAAGTCCGGACGGCACTGGCAATGATCAAGGCAATTAGCCCATCAGAACGAGAAACCTTTAAGGATGCCCTAATCTCGCTGTTTACCGATGATGCTGACATTCCCTTACTGGCAAGCGCCGATCCCGATCCCGAACCGGAACCATCGGATGATGCGATCGAGAACGGTCACAACGGGAATGGTCACAATGGGAACGGTCACAATCACGCCATTGATATTGAGTCTCTAGTAATTGGTGTGAGTGACATTGAGGCAATCCTAAACAAGCTAGGAATCAATGAACTGCGAAAACTGGCGAAGTCTCGATCGCTTGCTACAAAAGGGACTAAATTTATCCTGATTCACCGATTAATCGAGTCTGGCATCTCAGAGGCTGATCTGAATTAAAAAAGCGACAATCACCCCGACCGATCGCGACGGTCGGGTGCAATCCTCTAAACTAAACCATCGAGAATATCGGTCACTTCCCCTTGATGATTTTTGCGATTGTCATCGTAGATCAACAAGGTATTGAGTGAACTATGGCGCGATAACTTTTGTACCCTGCGAACATCTCCCCCGGTAGCCTCTAGGGCCGCTGTGATAGAACTGTGTCTGATTCTATGAGGACTCATAGCCTTAGTTATGCCTGCGGCCTGACAGCGATCGCTCACAATATTGTAAATTCCCTGAGTAGATAGGCGGCCGTCTTTATAGCCGATGTTCACAGAACAAAATAAAGCCTTATCGGGTTGATGCTCACCCCTTGCTGACAGCCATGACTCAATTGCTGTGACCGTGCCACTGCCAAGAGAGATAATCTCCGATTGATTCCCCCTTCCCTTCCCAAAAATTCTCAGGGTTTTAGACTTTTGGTCAAAGTCAGAAATATTGGCCTTAGACACTTCCGATCGCCGGAGCGCGTTAGACCATAAAAGGATTAGGAGTGCATAATCCCTTACTCCCTTAAGGGAACCCCGGTCAATAGCCGATAGGACTTGTTTGAATGTCTCAGAATCAACCCCGGAAGTGTCACGGTATGATGATATTTTTTCTCCCTTAACAGACTCAAGCATAAAATCACAGTGACCGCAATTATAAGAGAATGAGACTAAAGACTTGATAGCGGCTAACCGTCGGTTAATTGTGGCCGATTTTAACCCCTTTTGAATTAATTCCCCTTTATAGCGGGAAACTAGGGCATAAGCACCATGGCGATCGAGCGATAGAAACTTCCCCAATTCCAGATTAATATCTGAGAGAAAATTCTCAATGTCACGCCGGTACACCCTTTGAGTGTGGGGTGAGCGCTTAGTAGCTAACCAATCAGATAGAACCCTTCCCCAATCGGTAACAGTGGGAACCGGGGTTAAATGGGAAAGTCTAGAGTTAAGTAGTACAAGGTTATCTGACATATAGCGAAAAGGTTTATTATCAACAGATTCCCCTGATTATCCCCCTTTTTTCAGCCTTAGCCGATGGTTAGGAGTCAGGAGTTAGGAGTCAGACAATCCCCCGACCGTCGCAATCAGTCGGGGGATTGAAACTATAGTCATTTCAATTAAGATTGAAACTATCAATGCCAGAGTTCATAAGGGTTTAACTGGTCTAGAGTGTATCAGACTTATCTGAAATGACTACTTAGCAGGTTCTCAGATGCCGGTCTCGATTGAAAAGCAGATCGAGACCGGCAAAATTTGGCCAGGTTCTAGAGCCGATTTACCTTACCGGGTAATCTTCCACCCCCATCATCGCGAGTCCGTAGCGGCGATTCCCACAGACCTTAACTAAGCAAAACTGACTTAACCCCATTTGTCGGGCGGCGCTCACTAGATACGCTCTTTGGTCCCAAAACTTAGATGCGATCGATTCGTCGAAAAAATCGACTACTAAAACTTTGACTGATTCTCCACGTCTTTCTATTTGTTCAAAATAAAGAGAAACTTTTCCCTCAAGATCACACTCGGAAATCAAAATAAATTGTTTTTTCCAATCTGACATTTTTCTACTCTTAGGGTGTGGTTTAATTACTGACAGCCGATAACTGATAATTGATAACTGATAATTAATCCTCTAATTCCCAATCTGCATAGTCGATATTATCTCGCCAATCAAGCAGATTGGGCATCTCATCTCCATAACTAAGAGAGATAGCTGGGTAGATATTTTCAAGCAATTCTAAGGCTTCTTTTTTGCTAGAAGCGGGTAGGGTTACTTCGAGTTTTATCTCAAGTATTCCAGTAAATTCTTTGAGTTTTGTCATCTTTTTCTACTCCTAATTTAAGGGGGAATTTAACCCCCCGGTTACTAATTACTTACAGCCCGAATTTTTTTTGAGCGCCGATAAACAAGGTCGTGGCAACGGCGCGGCGGTCTTCCCCTTCTACTCCTAACCCGTCAGCTTGTTGCAAACAAAACCCGTAAAGTTTCGCCATTTCTTGGATGTATTGGGCTATTTCTCGCTTTTGATTGGGTGATAACTCGCTCTCGTTATGTTTCTCGCTTGTTTTCTCGATTTTGTGATCGTAGTTGTGGAATGGTTTCACGGGTACGGTTTCAGGTAAGGGTTGGCCCAGACTGACTAAGTTGGGATCCTCGACAAGGCTATATTTACCCTTGTTATCGAGGGTGAGGGTTAGCCGAGCATTCCGGATGACGTGCTTTTGAGAGTATTCATCATCACCACCGCGCCATACGGTCACTTTTTCCCCGTTATCACGTCTTACACAGTCGATAACGGTTCTCTCACCGTATTTAGTGTTAACGCGGCGGGCGCGGTCGGTTGCCATTGCTTCGATTAGTTGTACCATTGTTTTAGACCTAATAAGGGTTAACGGAAAGGCGATCACACTAATTTGCAGTTGGGAGTGGTCGTCTTTCTCTATGTTTACTATTATGTCAAATTCATTTTGAAAAGTCAATATAGAAAGTATTAAACATTTTGCATTATTACAGCATCATATATAAAAATAGCTTATACTTATATAAAATTAATAAACTAAGTTAAAATTGATTTATAGTAAAGACGACTAGGAATAAATTAATGCTGTGTCAGACTATGGAGTTGACCTTTTCCCAATGGTTTCTAATTAAGAGACGGGCGCAATCGCTAACTCAGGATGATGTAGCAGCCGAGTTAG
>NZ_JADBTR010000037.1:0-14722 GCF_020246065.1 Microcystis sp. M144S2 | reverse complement strand
AGACCTCTTGCAAAAGTCTTAAGTCGATCCTTGTACAGCAACATTTTTGAAGATTATCAACTACTAATAAATAATTAACTGAAAGTCCCTCCCATTATTGTTTCTATCGTTTGTTTTCGGATTTATGCAAGAGGTCTACTGATAACTCGCATCTGATAACTGGTAACTGATTACTGATTCAGGGCTGAGGACTAAAATAACCGATCATCGAACTAGCTGAAGCATTGATCCCCGTGGTGTGGTACTGTCAATTCAGTGTATTTATCTGCACTGGCTTAAGATTTGTCGCTATTGCCCTCCCCTTCTCCTGTCGCTCTTTTTGAGGCTTTCTATGACCGACATTCCTTTCACCCTAGACCAACTGAGAATTCTCAAAGCGATCGCCGCCGAAGGAAGCTTTAAACGGGCGGCAGATACCCTGTATGTATCCCAACCGGCGGTCAGTCTTCAGGTACAAAACCTCGAAAAACAGCTAAATGTGCCGTTATTTGACCGAGGGGGTCGGAAAGCTCAATTAACAGAAGCGGGACACCTACTCTTAAACTACGGCGAAAAAATTATCACTCTCTGTCAAGAAACCTGTCGGGCGATCGAAGATCTACAAAATCTGCAAGGGGGAACCCTAATCATCGGTGCTTCCCAAACCACGGGGACTTATCTTCTTCCCCGCATGATCGGACTGTTTCGGCAAAAATACCCAGAAGTATCCGTACAGCTACAAGTTCATTCCACCCGTCGCACCTCTTGGGGTGTTTTTAACGGTCAAGTGGATTTAGCCATTATCGGGGGAGAAGTTCCCGCCGAATTACAAGAAACCCTGCGGATTATCCCCTACGCAGACGATGAACTGGCTTTAGTCCTGCCTATTTTTCATCCTCTGTCTAAGGTAGAAATGATTCAAAAAGAGGATTTATATCGACTAAAATTTATCACCCTCGATTCCCAATCGACGATTCGCAAAGTCATTGATAAGGTTTTAACTCGTTGCGAGATCGATACCAAACGCTTAAAAGTGGAGATGGAACTTAACTCGATCGAGGCGATTAAAAATGCCGTACAATCCGGTTTAGGGGCGGCTTTTGTCTCGGTGACAGCGATCGAAAAAGAACTACAAATGGGCGTGATCCACGCTACCAGAATTAAAGATGTGGAAGTGAGGCGCACTTTATCGGTAATTATTAACCCGAATCGTTATCGCTCAAAAGCGGCCGAAGCTTTTACCCTAGAAATACTACCCCAATTCTCCACCTATCCAGAATATCTGGCTGACGACCACAACTTTGAACCGATTCCTAACTCGCAAACCGCCGAAATTATGAGTAAATAAGTCGCTCGAGATAGGCAAAATCTCCCCCGGAACATTGAAGCTATTTCTTGGGAAAATTACTGCTTGGGTAAATTACTTTTTTATCGACTTTAATCCAATGGAGACTTTCTAAACGACTTCTAAGATTAGTAATAGTTACTCCCAACTCGTCGGCGATCGCATACAGATGTCCCCATTTAGTCAAGTCACGGCCCTTGATGGCTTTCTCTAACTCACTCATCGGCATTAGTAAACAACTGGCAAAATATTGGGCTTGCCATTCAATTCTTTGGCTAGAATCAACTGTCCGACACAGAAAAGGTTGAATTGTCTCTAAGGAATCTCCCTGATGGATTCGATCCAAAAAGTTAGAGACAGCCGTTTGATTAATATGAAGGACAAAATGACCAATTTCATGGGCTAAACTCGAATTTTTAAAACCCTCTTTTGCTAGGGATGAATTTTGGGAATCTCTTAAGAATTTTACATCTTCATTAAGAATAATTTTCTTTTCTGTGGGAATAATCATCGCGGCGATTTCTCCCTCCTTATCTGGCTTTATGTCCGTCCATTCAATAGCCAAATCAAAATAATCAGCCGCTGCTTCCGAAATATCGCAATTTTTTAAGGGACGACGACGATTAGCTTTTACTTTCTTCAGAATATTGTCTGCCTGAGCTTCAATCACTGCTTTGGGAATAAAACTATAGGGTTTAATAATATCCAAGATATTTACTCCTCTGGTTCTAATTTTGTCGCCTCAGAAATAATTTTTTTGGCAAAATTAGGATTGTCTTTCATGCGACGCAATAAAATTGGCATTTGTTGGTATTTTTGAACTAACTCTTTGAAGACTTTTTGATCATCTGAACTAATTCGTCCTGCCAATTCCCCTAATGTTTGAGCATTTAATTTTAAATGAGTCGCTAAGGACTCAATAACCTGCTGACTAGGAGGATAACCCGCATGATCATTTTCTAGCTTCGATAGATAGGTATAGTCCACCCCAATCAACTTAGCTAGTTCTCTCTGACTATATTCCTCCTCTCGACGAGCTTTGCGGATAACCTGTCCAAATGTTTCTGACACTGCTTTTCTCCCAACCGCCCAAAAAAATTATATCAAGGGTTGACTATTTCAGTCAACATAGGCTAGAGTTAGTTCATCGGCGTTGATTATTTTAGTCAACACCAGAGCAAACACTGCCGTATCATCCTAGCATTATCCTGACTGAGGGGAAAAATCGTGTCCTGCCAGTTTCCCAAAAAGCCTTGGTATCCTCCGATCAGCTATAGTCTTTGGCGATCGCTAAAACCAGCGATTGGCTATGAGAATTGGCATTGTCAGACAAAACGGGGGTTTGAAAAAGCGCGAAACAAAGAACCAGAAGTCCAAAGATTACTATCACAAGATAATCAACCGCAAAAAATTGGTAAGTTGGCACAACGAGGAGTTTTTGAGTTTCATCAAGAGTCGGTGAGATTATCTGATACCGATGGGGTGGAACAAGTGGCAGAAATCCTGCAATTAAATCAAGAATCTCCAGAAATTAAAGCCAGGGTTTTAGTAATTTTAAACAATTACTATCAACAACCAATTTTATTGAATCAAGAGATTATTAATTTATCTAGAGGCGATGAAGGTTATCCAGAACCTATTGTTATCGAGCAAGGTAACTATCGGTTTAATTTGTCCGCTGCCTTTGATTGTATTTTCAGAGAAGCTGATGACACTATACATATTTTAGATTTGAAAACTGGTCAATCTAATTTTGATCGTCGTCAGGCTCATATTTATTTACTGGCGGCTAGTTACCGTTATCCTCATAAAAAAATTGTCGCTTCTTTTTACAATTTAGAAACCCAAACAAGCTCAGAAAATATCTCCCTGTCTTCCGAGGCAATAGAAGCAGTTAAAATCGAACTAGCTTCCCTGTCCAAAAAACATCAACAACAACTAAAAAAATATAAAGATCACCCCGAAGATTTTTATCATATTTTCCCGCCCCAAAGTGGCTATGCCTGTAGTTATTGTCCTTTTACATCGATTTGTGATTATGCAAATAAGGAGGTTTAGATCATGAATTACACAGAAACTAAAACAGCCAACTCTCCAATATTTTTGAGTGAAATTAGTTCCTTAACTCTCAAGAATAATTGTTTAAATTGTTTTAAGCTTAATCATCAAGTTACTAGAAAAATAGGTAATCGGTTTAGTTGGCAATTCAGTCATAAGTTTCCCGATGTGGTGGTTATTTTTGAAGATCATTGTTTTTGGGTATTAGCTAAAGAGGAAAAATCTCTTCCCTCTCCACAACAGTGGAAAGAAGCTTTATCAGATATTCAAGAGGTTTTACGAGAAGATATTGGCGATCACTATTATTCTATTCATTGGCTAAAAGACTGGCAGATAACAGCTTTAGTTACAGCACAATTAGCAGTTAGAATTCTGAAAATATTTGGTAAATTTTCCTATCCAATAGTTTTTCCCAAAGATAGTCAGATAAGTGAAAACCAAGTACAGGTAAGGAGAGAAGTTAACTTTTGGGCAGAAATCATCAATGACACCGATCCAGCTATTTGTTTAACTCTTGAAAGTAGTATTGTCTATAGTGGAGATTTAGAACAGTTTTATGAAAATCATCCCTATAGACAAGATGCCGCTAAATTATTAGTAGGTTTAAAGGTTAAAACTATAGAAACTAATGGGACAGCTAAAATTATTAAAATAGCGGGTACAATTGGGGAAAAAAGAGAGGAACTATTAACAAAAGCTACGGGTTCAATTAGTCGAAGAAAATTAGAAGAAGCTCATCTGGGGCAGCCAGTGGTGGCGGTACAATTTGGCAAAAATCCCAAGGAGTATATTTATCCATTGGCAGCTTTAAAACCCTGTATGACAGATAAGGATGAGAGTTTATTTCAAGTTAATTACGGAGAGTTATTAAAGAAAACAAAAATCTTCTATGCTGAACGACAAGAACTATTAAAGTTGTATAAACAGGAAGCACAAAAGACTTTAAATAACTTTGGATTTCAGTTAAGAGAAAGAAGTATTAACAGCAGGGAAAATCCCGACTTCTTTTGGACTCCTTCTATTTCTCTTGAGCAAACTCCTATCTTATTTGGTAAGGGAGAAAGGGGAGAAAAAAGAGAAACTCTCAAAGGATTGTCGAAGGGGGGTGTATATCAACGTCATCGAGAATATGAGGATCATGCTCGTAAAATTCGTTTAGCTATTCTGAAACCATCTAATTTGAAAGTGGGAGATTTTAGAGAACAATTAGAAAAGCGATTAAAACTTTATAAATTTGAAACTATTTTGCCAGCAGAGAATCAAATAAATTTCTCTGTTGAAGGTGTAGGATTTGAAAAAAGAGCCAGACTGGAAGAAGCAGTTAATCAATTAATTCGAGGAGAAATTCCTGTAGATATTGCTTTAGTATTTCTTCCTCAAGAAGATCGCAATGCTGATAATACTGAAGAAGGAAGTTTATATTCCTGGATTAAAAAAAAGTTCTTGGAGCGTGGAGTTATGACTCAAATGATTTATGAGAAAACTTTAAATAATAAGGGTCAATATAATAATATTCTCCATCAAGTTGTCCCAGGGATCCTAGCCAAACTAGGAAATTTACCCTATGTTCTTGCTGAACCTCTAGAAATTGCCGATTATTTTATTGGTTTAGATGTGGGAAGGAAGCCTAAAAAAAATCTGCCGGGGAGTCTCAATGTTTGTGCAAGTGTGCGACTATATGGAAAACAGGGAGAATTTGTTCGCTGTCGGGTAGAAGATAGTTTAACCGAGGGAGAAGAAATTCCTCAACGTATGCTGGAAAATTTTTTACCGCAAGCTGAACTAAAAAATCAGACAGTTCTCATTTACAGAGATGGTAAATTTCAAGGAAAGGAGGTTGACAATTTACTGGCAAGAGCTAGAGCAATTAATGCTAAATTTATTCTCGTAGAATGTTATAAGACTGGCATTCCTAGACTTTATAATCTTCAGCAAAAACAGATAAATGCTCCCTCCAAAGGATTAGCTTTAGCTTTATCAAATCGGGAAGTTATCCTGATAACGTCCCAAGTTTCTGAAAAAATTGGTGTTCCTCGTCCCTTGCGATTAAAAGTTCATGAATTAGGAGAGCAAGTAAATTTAAAACAGTTAGTTGACACCACGTTAAAATTAACTTTACTCCACTATGGTTCTCTCAAAGATCCCCGTTTACCTATCCCTTTGTATGGAGCGGACATTATTGCTTATCGACGCTTACAAGGAATTTATCCTAGTTTATTAGAAGATGATTGTCAATTCTGGCTTTAGAGAGGAAAATTATTTAAGTAGTTACTAGGAATTGCATAGCCGTTTTTTTTTGGAGCAAGCTTTAGATTTTTTTCTTATTTCTTTGAGCGAAAAATGTCTATTATCAAAGGCGATATTACCCCGCCAATTTATGTTACCAGCGCTCGGTCAAAATCATCCCCAATCTGGTAATTATGCCCCCCTAGATAGCCATCTCTGGGCCGATGCCACCTATCCCCTCGGGGCGCATTATCGGAGCGATAGTGTCACCTTTGCCGTCTATTCTAAAAATGCCAGTCAGATTCTTCTGGAAATCTACGATCGCCCGACGGGAGAAAACGCTAAGTATGATTACTGGTTGACAAAAAACCCAAAGGATGATACGTGGCGGGCAAAAATCGCCAGTATTCCCCACGGCAGTTACTACGCTTTTCGCTGTTGGGGTCCCAATTGGCAATTTGATCAAAAATGGCAAAGAGGCCATAGTAACGCTGGTTTTCGGGCAGATGTGGACGATTTTGGCCATCGTTTTAACCCCAATAAAGTCCTCTTCGATCCCTACGCGCGAGAACTTTCCCACGACCTGGAAACCCCGGCCATGATCGCGGCCGGAGAAAATGCGGGAATGTATGCCACGGGAGGGGGGAACTACAAAGGAGTGATCCAGCGGCAATACGATACGGGTAAATGGTCGCCCAAAGGCATTGTGATCGCTCTGGATGGGACTTCCACCGGGATTCGTCCCCGTCTGGGTGCCGAAAAAGCGATCATTTATGAGGCCCATGTGCGCGGTTTAAGCAATCACCCCTCCGCTAGTCGTTTAGAAGATATTCTCAAGGGAGTTAAGGGTTTTGAGGAAGTGGCTAACGTTCCTGACCAGTACAGAGGAACTTACGCGGGGGCCGGCTATATGGCCAAATACCTGAAAGCGCTGGGATTTACCACGATCGAACTCTTACCAGTCCAGGAAACCGCTAACGATAATAACCCCGACGATCGCCCCAGCGGTAACTATTGGGGTTACATGACCTTTGGTTATTTCGCCCCCGATCGCCGTTATGCTTATGATCGCTCCCCCGGGGGACCCACCAGAGAATTTAAGGCCATGGTCAAAGCTTTCCACGACCAAGGCATGGAAGTTTATCTCGATGTGGTCTATAATCACACCGGAGAAGGGGGCAATTGGGGCAGCAACGATGTCACCGGATTTGTTAGTTTTGGTGGTTTTGATGTGGTGGAATACTATCAACTCACCGACGAACATTATCTACTCGATGGGGCGACAGGCTGCGGAAATCAATTAAACTTTTCCCATATTGTCACCTGTAATCTGGTTCTTGATTCCCTCACCTATTGGTTAGAAACCATGGGAGTTGATGGTTTTCGTTTTGATCTGGCCCCCGTCCTCGGCCGAACTCCTTCTAGTCATCAACGAGAAGATCGGGGCAAACAAAAACAATTCTTCCCTAAACATACTTTGTTAGAAAAGATCGAGAAATTAGGCAAGAAATACGATGCGGAAATGATCGCCGAATCTTGGGATATCTGGGGTTACGAAGTGGGGAATTTCCCATCGGGTTGGGGCGAGTGGAATGGCCGTTATCGCGATGCAATTCGGCGTTTTTTAAAGGGAGATGGTAATACTTTTAAATTCATCGAACAGGTGAACGGAGATTATTGCAATTTTAACGACCAAGGCGGACCACAAAAATCGATCAGTTTTATTGTTGCCCACGATGGTTTTACCCTGATGGATTTGGTCAGTTATAACCACAAAAATAACCTTACTCCCTGGCCTTTTGGTCCTTCCGATGGCGGCAATACTAATAACGATTCTTGGGATTCTGGGGGTGATCAGGCCTTACGTCGCCAAAGATTACGCAACTTTTGGACGATTCAATTTTTATCTCGCGGTGTTCCCATGACTGTCTGGGGTGATGAATTTGGCCGCAGCCAAAATGGTAATAATAATCCCTACAATATTGATAGTGTGGCTACTTGGAATAATTATGATATGATTGCCACCCGTTCACCCCATCTACTGCCCACGGGTTATCGGGAAGCTTATCACAATAATTTTGGCACGGGAACTAATCAAGAAGAACACAATCCTTTATTTATTTTTGCCGCTTATATTGCTCACTTAAGAAACAATCATATAGCACTAAAACAGCGCCGCTATGGCGATATGGTTCTCGATGCAGGCAATGATGTCACCTATTTATTTAAAAAAACCGATGGGGTTAGCGATTTAACTGCCGATGATCGCTGTATTTGGTTTTTAATTGATGGTAGTGCCGTCGGTGATCACGATTTTTTGGTGTTAATTAATATGTATTATCTGCCAGTGGATTTTCGTCTTCCCCCGTCATCGAATAATTATCGTTGGCTAAGAATTATTGACACGGCAGCTTGGGCAGAAACCGATTATAATTGTTGGTCTGTGGATCAAGGGACAGTAATTGCCGATAACTACAAAGTCAATGGTTTTTCGATCGTGGTTTGCGAGGAGATTAACTGAACTACCCACAGCGATATCGGGGGTAATTTGGGGACAGATAGGGCAGCCCGCTAATATTGAGATCGAGAGCGATTCTTAGCCGATTTCTGCTATATTTTTGGCAATAGGGAAATATTGACCCCGGCTGCATCTTATGTTTTATAACCCGCACTTAGCCCAAAATTACCGTTAAATGTCTAAAACTAAAAGTAGTGTTATTATCCTAACCATAATTTGTATTATCGCCACGGCGATCGGAGTTTATCTGCTCGGTGGTATCGACTCCCAACAATTACAGATCTGGTTAAAACAAATGGGAATTATGGCCCCCATTTTGTATATTATTCTCTATACGATCGGGACAATTTTAATCCTGCCTTCTACCCCATTAAACCTCAGTGGTGGGGCTATCTTTGGGGTAGTTATGGGAACAGTTTGGACAACGATCGCCGCTTTGGTGGCCGCTATAGTTGCCTTTGCTTTTACCCGTACTATCGGCCGGGAATATACCGCCAAAAAATTTCAGGGAAAATGGCAAGCGATCGATGCAGAAATGCAGCAAGGCGGCCTATTTTATATGTTTGCTATCCGTCTATTACCGATTATTCCCTACGGTATCGTTAACTTTGTTGCGGGATTAACTTCTATCCGTTTTCGCGATTATTTCATCGGTACTTTATTAGGCACTGTCCCCGGAATTTTACCCTTTGTCATGATGGGTGCGGGTTTAAAATCTTTGGGAAAAGGCGATATATTGCCCCTAATGGTGGCTTTTACCCTTATTGCTCTGTTAGTAGGTGTGGGAACTTGGTATCGTCGTCGTCGGCAATTTCCCTTTCAGTGATCAACGATAAAATTAAGTTAGATTAGGAATATCCCGACTGAATCCTCATTGCTAAGGAGATAGCGTATCGATGCCTGCCGCAGATTATAAAGATTATTATGCCGTTCTGGGAGTAGGTAAAACTGCCAGTGCTGAAGAAATTAAAAAAGCTTTTCGTAAATTAGCCGTCAAATATCACCCCGATCGCAATCCTAACGATAAAAGCGCCGAAGAACGTTTTAAAGAAATTAGTGAAGCTTACGAAGTCCTCTCCGATAGCGAAAAACGCCAAAAATACGATCAATTTGGACAATATTGGCAACAGGCCGGGCGATCAAATTGGCCGGGTAATGGGGGGGTTGACTTTGGTTCGGACGGTTTTGACTTTAGCCAGTACAACACCTTTGATGATTTTATCAATGAACTGCTCGGTCGCATGGGGCGCTCCGGCGGTACTCGCCCCGGTTCCCATTCCTACGGGACTCCGGGGAGAGGATTTGGCGATTTTAGCAATTTTAACGACTTTGCCGGCTCTCGTACTGCACCGCAATCCGTCACTTCTGGCATCTCCACCGCTAAACTACGTCTGAGTTTTGCGGAAGCTTTACGAGGAGTACAAAAACGGGTTAATTTAGCCGGAGAAATGATCGATATCAAAATCCCCCCAGGAACTAAAACCGGTAATCGTCTCCGGGTACGGGGTAAAGGACTAATCGATCCCTTGAGTAAACAACGGGGAGATCTATTTCTCGATGTGGAATTAGAACCCCATCCTTTCTTTGCTTTTGAAGGCGATAATTTAACCTGTGAAGTGCCGATTACCCCCGATGAGGCGGTTTTAGGCACAGCGATCGAAGTTCCTACCCCTGATGGCCTGGTGACGGTAAAAGTTCCCGCCGGTATTCGTTCCGGTCAATCCCTGCGCTTACGCAGCAAAGGTTGGATCGATAATAAAGGACAACGCGGCGATCAATTAGTCAAAATTGTTATCGATACTCCCAAAGAATTAACGGCGATCGAACGGGAATTATACGAGAAAATTAAATCTCAGCGTACCACCGATCCCCGTCGTCATCTCAGACAGGTGCAAATTTAGTCCCTATATCTTAATAGTGAGGTACGAAGTCTTCGTTTTGGGGAGTCAGGAGACAGGATCAGATTAGCTTATACTTCATCTTGATGAGAAACGCTATATCAGTTATCAGTTATCAGTTATCAGTTATCAGTGGTTAGTCACTGTTCACTGTTTGCTGTTTACCGCCTCTGGGGTTTATAAGTAGTTAGGTGTTAAAAATCGTCAGTTTCCCCCTTATCAAGGGGGGATTAAGGGGGGATCGATCTAGAATTTAACCTTACTAGCCAACCAATTAGTAATTAATTTGGGGCTATTTTTTTTCACCCAATAGAGAGCATAAATTCTGAATATAGGCTTAGAAAAACGAGCGATCGCTTTCATAATAAAATTTAAGTAACGACGATGAAACTTTTTATTAATTAAATTTAACGAACCCACATCGTAAAGACAGTCGATGATAATTCTAAAAGTCGTTTCCTCTCTTTGGAATAAACTATCTATTAACAATAGCACTTCCTGAATCCGTTGCTGTTTAAGCTGTTCTTCTTCGGAAACAGCCGAGAGAATCTGCTGCTGCTTAGATAATTTACTATCCGATGGGGTTAACATGATATGGTCGCCGAAAAACTAATTTGTTTTGATTTTATCCCTATTTGCTGATTTAGCAAGGCAAAACTCCCCATCTATCGCCGTTTTTAGAATAACAGGAGTCATTAACTGATCAGTGATCACTGTTTACTGATCACTGATCACTGATAATAACCCTTGACCGCCAAAACGGACAACATCGGTACAAAATAACCCCGTTTCCTCCTGCACAGTTTCTATAGCTTTAACTGCCGCCTCCGGACTAAGATGAAAAGTATTTAAACTAATCCCCTTTACCTTCACCTCCCCAAAACTTCCCCCAGCGCTGGCAGTCATTTCGTAGAGTTTAATCACTTCCGTTAGGGGAGGGATGAGAATATCGGGTAAATCTTTGATATGAATTTGTCCGGCACGATGGACGAGAATTAACCCCGTTGGTTGACTGCCACGCATTAAGGGCAAGGTAGCGGTGGATCCAGGGTGCAAAAGAGAACCTTGACCCTCAATAAACAGAATATCGTTATTTTCTGCCGATTCTAACACCAAAGCCTCGATCGCACCAGCAGCATAATCGACGCGCACTGCATCCAAGGGTACACCTTTTCCCGCGATCATAATTCCCCCCTGTCCAGTGGCTAAAAATTGCGATTTTAGCCCTTTTTCTTGAGCTGCCCGATGTAATTCGATGCTAGTGGACATTTTGCCCACACTCATATCCGTCCCTACCGTTAAAATACGCTGACAGGTTAAATTTTTCGCCCGCGCTTGCCCAATTTTTAAGCCTTGGGGTTCCAGACGGATATCCCAAATCCATTGATCCGGTTTAAGCTGAGGAAAAAGGGGTTTTAGGGGTGTATGGAGACCATTAACGAGAGATAAACCCGCATTTACCGCCTCTTTGATTTCTTCTAGCCAATCGGGGGGTAAAATGCCTCCTGAGGGTGCGATGCCAATTAACAGGGTATCGGGATGATAGGTTAGAGCTTCCCTAACAGTAGCAACAATCGGCAAGGGGCGATCGATTCCGGCCACTTCTTTTAAGGCGCTGCCGGCGCTTTCTGCGTCAATAATCGCCACTACCTGCGCTTTCGCGTAACGCAGATAACTTAATCCGGTTTTGCCGCGAGTTCCTTTAATTCCTTCGTGGAGAAGAATCGCTACTTTCTTATCAGGAGTCAAATAATTAGTCATCTTTTGTCCGTAAACTAACACCCAAACCGGGTGAATTATTTGGTTGTAAACGTCCCTTTTCTAAGCTTAATCCCGTGAAGGGATCATCGCGTAAATTTAAATGACTATCTAGGTCAAGATAGTTGACAAGCGGGCCAAGATGTGCTAGAGCAGTATTGGCTAAACTGCTGTCAGAGTAACATCCGAACATAATTTGCAGTCGGCAAGCTTGGGCAATATGAATCATTCTCTGCACTTCGGCTAATCCACCAGCTTTCATTAGTTTAATATTAATGCCGTGGACTCGATCGGCCAGTTTCGGGATATCTTGACTAGAAAAACAGCTTTCATCGACGAAGATAGGTAGGGGCGATTTTTGGTATAAATCAATTAAATCTCGTTCTTGTCCCACGGATAGGGGTTGTTCCACATAAATAACGCCTTTTTCCTCTAACCATTGGCACATTTTCACCGCATCCCTAAATGTCCAACCACCATTAGCATCGACAGTTAGGGGCAAATGGGGGACAATTTCTTTAATGGCCAGAATTATGGCTTGATCGGCTTCTATACCGTCTGGTGAGCCTAATTTGACTTTTAATAAGCTAAAATCGCCAATTTCTAGCCAATCTAACACCCTCTTCCCCACATTTTCTGGAGCATTTAAACCGATAGTAACAGAAACCGGCGGAATTAAAGAGCGATCGAGTCCAAAAATTTGCCAGAGAGGTAAATTAGCTTTTTTGCCTAACCAGTCGTGCAGTGCGGTGTCAATAGCGGCACGAGTAGCCGAAGATATCTGATTTTGCCATAAAATTTTCTCAATTTCTTGGCGTTGACAGGGATGAAAAGATTGTAAAATAGGAGCGATCGAGTTTAATTCTTGCAGGATTTTACCTGGTTTTTTCTCCTCGCTGGTAATATCAAAAGGGGATGCCTCTCCCCAACCTTCGATATTTTCCTCGCTAATTTTCAGCCAGATATTAGTATTTTCGCTGGTAGTGCCGCGACTAATCGTTAAAGGTACTCGTTTATGAATAGTAAAAGTTTGCCAGTTTAGCAGCATAATTCACCTAGGGATGATCGGGGAATAGGAACAGAAAAATTATCTACACTTACCCAAATCCTTACTTCTGTCCACTCTCCCCGCAATCATACAACTTCCGGCGGTGTTTTTCGTCAAAGACAAAATATGATAGGCTAACCGAAGGGATAGGCAAGACGGCTGCGGGTTAGGAAATGGGATGAAAGAGGAGTAAGTTAACCAAAATCAATGATTAAGAAAAAGATTTCTTACTGGGTAAATGGAGGTATTGCCCTCATTGATCGCTATCTGATCAGCCAACTACTACCCCCATTTTTATTTAGTGTTGGTTTATTTGCCTCTTTGGGAGTAGCGATCGGCAATCTTTCCGATTTGGCTAATCAGGTAGTTGATGCTAATCTACCCCTTGTATCGGCCCTAGAAATTCTCCTGTTAAAAGTGCCAGAATTTGTCACTTATTCCCTACCAGTTTCTCTTTTGCTGGCCACTTTAATCACCTACGGTCGTTTAAGTAGTGATAGTGAAACCGTTGCCCTACAAAGCTGTGGAGTCACTCTTTACCGTCTTTTTGTACCCACTTTTTGCCTGAGTTTAATAGTTACAGTTGTGACATTTTTATTAAATGAATATGTGGTTCCCAATGCTAATTATCGAGCCACAGAAATTTTAGTGCAGAAAATTAATAAAGAAGCAAATTTTTGGAAAAATAAAGACTTTTATTATCCCGATTATGAAATAAAAACCCTAGAAAATGGTACGATTAATCGCAATTTAAGAAGTTTATTTTATGCCGAACAATTTGACGGGGAAAAGATGAAAACCGTCACCGTTATCCGTTGGCTAAAAGAAGAATTAAATCAAATTATTATCGCCGATTCGGCCCGTTGGAATGCCGTCGATAACGTCTGGGACTTTTTTAACGGCATTATCTATGAATTAACCCCCCCTAACGCCTCCTATAGCCAAGTTATCCCCTTTAAAGCCGAAAAAATCGCTTTATCTCGCTCCGCTTTCGATTTTGCTCGTCAAAGCCGCGATCCCTACGAGATGAACATACCACAGGCGATCGAATATGTGCAACTGCTCAAACTCAGTGGCGATGAGAAAAGAGTCAGGTTTTTTCAAGTGCGAATCCAGCAAAAAATCGCCTTTCCCTTTGTCTGTATCGTCTTTGCTACCATAGGTTGTGCCTTGGGTTCTCTACCGCAAAGAATCAGTCGGGGAACCAGTTTCGGTCTCAGTGTCGCCATTGTTTTCCTCTATTATCTTTTAAACTTCCTTGTCGGCAGCTTGGGACTAACCGCCACCCTCTCCCCCTTCCTAGCTGCCTGGCTGCCTAACTTTTTCGGTTTTGGGTTGGGTCTCTGGTTATTATGGCGACTTAACGGTTAGACTTTTTTGAAAATTTTCGTCAAGATAGGAGACGTAGAGTTATAGCAGGCCTCTTAGTCTATGTTTCCCTTTTTCTTTAACACTTGTGGCAGCAATTCCTGTGGCAGCACTTCCCGCCAAGAATACCAAGAGCGTAAGTTAACATTCCTCAAATGGATGCGCGACGACCTCGAAACCCGTCTAGCGGGATTAAATGCCGCTATCGAAACTATCGAGCGTCAAATCGGTCGGGAAGGTCAATAAACCCTGAAAATAGGCGAGTTTTCCCCTCGCCTTCTCCCCACAATTGGCTAAAAGAGATAATAGGAGTCTATCGTTATTGTAATCGGCACTCGGCCTGCATGGGTTACGCTACCGCTAACCCATCCTACAAATAATTGCGGTTCTTCCGAACTTACACTGTAGAAAATTCCCCAAGCTCCCTCTCTGTCCAGCAATGCTCTAAAGTTGATAAATATCAATCTAACAAAAACTCAAAGCCCTATTGTACAAGCTTTACAAGCATGAGTTGTTGATAGTTT
>NZ_JADBTR010000036.1:0-8833 GCF_020246065.1 Microcystis sp. M144S2 | reverse complement strand
TTGTTGACACCCTTACTGACAAAGAAAAAACTGAAATCAAGTCAGGATAAGGGTTGGAGTGCTTACTGCAAAAATTGTTAAGAAAGATCCCTATAAGGGATAGCTTGATAAGGGGGGTGCCGATAGGCGGGGGGATCCCCCCTTAATCCCCCCTTAATAAGCTGTCCTTTAGTCACATCTTTCTTAACATTTCAAACCTTTGTCGCACATGGCTTTCAAGACTCGGTTAACAATCTGTAATATTCCTTGTTGACACCCTTACTGACAAAGAAAAAACTGAAATCAAGTCAGGATAAGGGTTGGAGTGCTTACTGCAAAAATTGTTAAGAAAGATCCCTATAAGGGATAGCTTAATAAGGGGGGTATCTGACAACTTTTAACACCTACCTACTTAGCTTTTCCCGGATCGGCTTTTAGCATTGGTTTTGGCAAAGATAACTGCTATAATCAGGCTAATTAGTAGTAAAACTCTCTATCTCTATATTTTTGCATAGTTTACACCACAAGTCCGGGCATGAAAACCGACAGTATTTTTTATGATCTTTTTCAATTTTATCCGTCAATTTTCTTTGAATTAATCAATCTTTCCCCCAGAGAAGCAGAGAATTACCGCTTTGATTCCGTCGAAATCAAGCAACTAGCTTTTCGTATTGATGGCGTATTTTTGCCCAATATTACCGATCCTAGCATTCCTATTTATTTCTGCGAGGTGCAATTTCAAGATGATCAGAATTTTTATGGCCGTTTCTTTGCTGAAATCTTCTTATATCTCAGTAAAACTGCTTTTAACAATGATTGGCGCGGGGTGGTCATTTATCCCCATCGTCGGGTAGAATCAGATCAGGTTGTACGTTATCAAGACTTATTGACATCTGGGAGAGTGACGCGAATCTATTTAGATGAACTAGATGATATTAATCAAGATTCCCTCGGTATTGCCACTATAAAATTAATTATTGCTAAAGAAAATCAAGCAGTGGCAACAGCCAAACAACTTATTGAACGAGTGCGAACTGAATTTACCCAACCGCAAAACCTCCTACAATTAATAGAAACGATCCTTATTTATAAATTACCACGTCTAAGTCGCCGGGAGATAGAAGCCATGTTTAGTTTAGATGAACTGAAACAAACCCGTTATTTTCAAGACGTTCGAGAAGAAGGTAAACTGGAAGGTAAACTGGAAGGTAAACTGGAAGGTAAACTGGAAGGTAAACTGGAAGGTAAACTAGAATCTGTGCCGCGTTTATTGGCTTTAGGTTTAACGGTAGAACAAATTGCTCAAGCCTTGGACTTAACTGTAGAAAAAGTGCGAGAAATACCAGAAACCCATTAAGCTAATCTATCCGTAAGCTATGACAGCGTTTCTGATCAAGATAAAGTTTAACCTAATTTGCTATCGACCACCGACTCGCCAAAATGAAAACTTCCTACCTCACTTATGACTAGCACTCCTTCAGCTTCTTTAAGATTAAAAAAAACAAAAATTACCGACACAAATATCACTCTCTCCCATGGCAGCGGTGGCAGCGCAATGCGGGATTTAATTAATGAGATATTTGTGAATAATTTTGATAATAACCTACTGGCAACCCTTGAAGATCAAGCCCGATTTGAAATTAAAGATTTAGCTGGAATAGGCGATCGCTTGGCATTTACCACCGATTCCTATGTGGTTTCTCCCCTCTTCTTTCCGGGGGGTGATATTGGCAGTTTAGCAGTCAATGGAACCGTTAATGATTTGGCTGTCGGTGGGGCAATTCCTCTCTATCTCAGTTGTAGTTTTATCCTCGAAGAAGGTTTATCTATCGACACACTAAAAACCATCGTTACGAGCATGAAAATAGCCGCCGAAAAAGCAGCAGTAAAAATCGTCACCGGGGATACAAAAGTCGTTCCCAAGGGACAAGGAGATCAAATATTTATTAATACCTCTGGAGTGGGAGTAATTCCGGCTGGAATCAATTCCGGGGCGAATAATTTACAAGTTGGCGATCGCATTTTGATTAACGGTTTTCTGGGGGATCACGGAGCCGCCATTCTGATTGCTAGGGGCGAATTAGACCTGCAATGCACAATCGAAAGCGATTGTCAAGCCCTGAATTCTTTAATTTCTGCAATTCTGGCCGTTTGCCCGGAAGTTAAAGCGATGCGGGATGCCACTAGAGGCGGATTAGCCACGGTTTTAAACGAATTTGCCCAAAGTTCAGGGGTGGGAATACAGGTACAGGAAACGGCGATCCCCATCCGGGAAGAAGTGCGAGGAATGTGCGAATTATTGGGTTTAGAACCGCTTTATCTGGCAAATGAGGGCAAATTAGTCCTTGTCGTGCCTCCGGAGGCGGAAAATCGCGTTTTAGCAGTGATGCGTTCCCATCCTGACGGTAAAAATGCCGCTTCTATCGGGGAAGTCGTCGCTTCTCCCCCCAATTTAGTTTACTTAAAAACCCCTTTCGGCACTAAAAGGATTCTCGATATGTTAGTCGGTGAACAATTACCGAGAATATGTTAATTAGGGTTTGCTGAAAAAGTTTGTTGTTAGGGTTAGAAGTCAGGAGTCAGTAGTCAGTAGTCAGTAGTCAGGAGAATTAAAAATGAATAATAATCAATTAAATGGTCTATTTACAGATTTTAGGCAATTTAATCCTTATTTTTGCTGTTTTGAACCCTCAAATAGTTGGGGTTTTGGGGTTTTAGTTGAAATTTCCCTGTTCCCTGTTCCCTGTTCCCTGATAACTGATAACTGATAACTGATAACTGAAAATGCACGAACTAGGAATCACCCAAAATATTATCGAACTTGCTTTAGAACATTCCCGAGGAATGAAAGTTAAGCGCGTGGTGTTAGAAATTGGTAAACTAACGGCAATTATGCCAGAATCGATCGCTTTTTGTTTTGATACCTGTTGTCAAGGTACTAATATAGAGGGGGCAATGTTAGAGATTCTGGAAATTTCCGGTTTAGGACAGTGCCAAGATTGCGGAAATGAGCTAGAACTAGAATATCCCTACGGAATCTGCGATCGATGTGGTAGTCGCAATATAATCATTTTACAGGGTCAAGAATTAAATCTTAAATCGTTGGAGACAGAATCCTTATGTGTATAACCTGTGGTTGCTCTGATAACTCGGAAGTAACGGTAACTAATCCGCAAACGGGAACCCATGAACATATTTTAGCCGATGGTACTGTTATTAGTCATAGCCATCATGCTCACGATCATGCTCACGCTCACGCTCACGATCATGAGCATCCCCATCATCCTGCGGAAATTCACGCTCAAATTCATGGTAATATTCTCCAAGTTGAGCAAAATCTGCTGGCAAAAAATAATCTATTAGCGGCACAAAATCGCGGTTGGTTGAAGGGTAGAAAAACTGTTGCTCTTAATCTGGTTTCTTCCCCCGGTTCGGGAAAAACTACCCTGTTAACTCGCACAATTTCCGATTTAAAAACCGCTATTCCTATCAGTGTGATTGAGGGAGATCAAGCTACAGCTAATGATGCTCAAAAAATTAGTGAAACCGGTTGTCAGGTTATCCAAATTAACACCGGAACAGGTTGTCATTTAGAAGCATCAATGGTAGAGAGAGGATTAATCGAACTCGATCCACCGATGAATTCTTTAGTCATGATCGAAAATGTCGGTAATCTAGTTTGTCCTGCTTTATTTGATTTAGGAGAAAATGCCAAAGTCGTCATTCTTTCCGTCACCGAAGGGGAAGATAAACCGATTAAATATCCCTATATGTTCCACGCTTCTCAAGTCATGATCTTGACAAAAATAGACCTACTGCCCTATGTTAATTTTAACCTCGATCGCTGTTTAGATTACGCCTATCAGGTTAATCCCAATCTGAAAGTTTTTCAAGTTTCCGCTACCACAGGAGAAGGTTTAGATGCTTGGTACGGTTGGTTAAAATCGCTGGTTTAAGTTAAGTAGTAACACACCCAAAAAGTTCAGTCTAACCGAAAGAAAAATGACCCTAGCACTTGATGACAATATTTATAATCAACTGTTGACTAAATTTCAACCCAAGATTATTGAAAATGAGGAAGAATAAGTAGCCTATACTCAACGGATTTAGTCTTATTTGCATAAGACTCCTAAGGGTGTGCAGGTACATGATGCGAAGCTAGTAGCAGCCGTGTGCATTCATGACCCTACACCTATTAGGACTTTCGTCAGGTGCTAACAATAAAGCTGACTTTTAGGCAAAAACGCGAGCATCCCGAGGACGAACATAAACTTGATCCCCGACTTTGAGATGCAGTTGAGCCAGTTGTTCTCGATTCAGATGGGCAATCAGGAGAGAGCGATCCGGTAGAATTAATTCCACATCGATGGCCCAACCCAGATGGATAATGCGCTCGACTTTTGCCTCAATGCTAGACCCATTGGGAGAAGAGAGAATTTCCAGGTCGTGGGGACGAATGAAAATCTTGACTCCGTTAGTACCCCCCCCAAGCTGCTCGAACAGTGCAGCCGAGGTTGGTGGTAAAACATTCACCCGGCCGATAAAACTCATCACAAAAGGAGAGGCAGGATGATCGTACACCTGATCGGGAGTCCCCACCTGTTCGATTTTACCCTCATTAAAAATTACGATCTCGTCGGCCACTTCCATGGCTTCCTCTTGGTCGTGGGTGACAAAAACACTGGTGACATGGACCTCCTCGTGTAACTGCCGCAACCAAACCCGCAGCTCTTTTCTAACTTTGGCATCCAATGCCCCAAAAGGCTCATCTAATAATAATACTTCCGGTTCCACCGCTAAGGCCCGGGCCAGGGCAACCCGTTGACGTTGACCCCCGGATAGTTGGGACGGATAGCGATCGCCCAATCCCTGCAATTGAATTAAACTCAAGAGACTGTCCACTCGTTTTTGAATGTAGTCGGGGGTAGCTTTGCGAATATTTAGACCGAAAGCGATATTCTGACGCACCGTCAGGTGTTTAAAAAGCGCATAATGCTGAAAAACAAAGCCAATATTCCTTTTTCTGACATTTAAATGGGTTGTGTCTTTGCCGTTGATGATAATTTTGCCTGTGTCGGGGGGTTCTAATCCTGCGATCGCTCTCAGGAGAGTGGTTTTTCCCGAACCGGACGGTCCCAGCAGTGCCACCAGACGATTCGATTTGATCTCTAGGTTGATGTTGTCTAAAGCGGTAAAGGTGCCGAATTGTTTCGATACCTGCTCGATGATGATACTCACGGTGGTTAATCCTCTGGCAAAAAATGTATAGGGTTTGACCGTATTTTAACCATGATTTAATCTCAATCGTATTAAAATACACTTACATTTTACAAGATAGCAAGAAAATTAAGTTTCGATTCGGGAGATTACTGGTTGTAAACAGAGACTAAAAAGATTAAACAGCGATAAAAGCTTAATATTACTTTTTTTCGCTCTTTTAGTCGGTTCTAAAGGCTTAATTAATCAATTTTGTCTCTTAACCACCAGAAACGCACCGGAGAAAAGAGACAACTGAGGCAAAAATGGACTATTCTTTATTGACAATATTTAGCTTTTTTATCGGAATTGTCGTGGGATTAACGGGAATTGGCGGTTCATCCTTGATTACACCCCTATTAATCTTTGTATTTCAGGTTCCCGCTACCACCGCAGTGGGTTCCGATGTGGTCGCGGCCGGGTTGATGAAAGTGGTCGGCACCGTTCGTCACTGGCAACAGCAAACGATCGAGTTAGAAGTGGTAAAATGGCTAGTAATTGGCAGTGTACCCGGTTCTCTGTTAGGATTAGTCGGTTTTCGCTATTTTCAGCAGAATAGCTCTCTCAATCTCGATCAATGGTTGCCTCCTATCATCGGTCTTGTCTTGATGATCGTGACTGTCCTAGCGGCCCTAGAACTACTAATCTCCTTATTTTTTCCCGATTTGTCCCCTTGGTCCTGGCCAAAATTAGATTTAACCACTCGCTCTGGTCAGATAAAAACAACGATATTAGGGGCAGTTTTAGGCTATTTGGTCGGTTTAACCAGTATTTCCAGTGGTTCCTTATTTGCATTGGTCTTGATGACCTTTTTTCACCTTGATTCTCGCAAATTAGTCGGTACAGATCTATCGCAAGCGTCCATCCTCTTAACCTGTACTTCCATCGGTCATCTGGGATTAGGAACAGTAGATTGGAATCTGGTACTTCCCATCTGGTTGGGTGGGATACCGGGGGTAGTAGTGGGAGCAAGATTATCGGAATATTTCCCCAAAAATGCCCTAAAAATACTGCTTTATACGGTTCTAGTCACGGTCAGTTGGCGCTTACTCCAACCAACCTAACCCCCAGAGTTCACTCGAAGGTCATCATACTACCCATCAACAGATCGGGACTGGTGGCGACAAAATAGATAATTCCCGCACCGAGAATAACGATCGCTAAACTAAATAGTACCACCCATCGATCGGCTGGTTCGTAGGTATCTTCATCTATATCTCGTCTGACTGTAAAATAATGGGCTGTGGTCAAAAATACGGTCAATAAACCTACTAAAGCAAACATTAAGCCCAATTTCCAGCCGTAACCGGGCCGGGGAACCAGAGGAGGATGAAAGGCCCGTAAGCGCAGGATAACCATACCAAAACCCATTAATGCGATCGCTGTTCGCATCCAAGACAGATAGGTGCGTTCATTGGCCAGATGATCGCGGACTCGATTGGGATTGACTTTTTTCGGTGTAATGCTGGTCTTGCTTTCCGTCACTGGTGATTTGAGAAAAAATAACATGATCGAGATGACTAGGGGTCAGTTTCAAGTTGATCGCTTGAGAAGATGATGTTATTCTATGGCACTTGAGTTATAGATGGTATGGAAAAAATCTAAAATCTCTTTTTAGATGTATTTGTATTGAATCAAAAATTAAATAGATTCTGCTTGTTGCTGGAAAAGCGCCCATCCATAGCTTAAGGATAGGGCCAAGAAAGCCAGGGGAAGACTTTCCTTGATCATAAACACACCCAAACCGATCAACACACAGGGGACAAAGTGGCTGCCGTGACTGCTAATTAAATTAGCGATCGCTGGTAATTGGGTTAACTGATGAGCAGTAAAACACCAAACACCCACCAAGATCAGAAAAACGCTGACGATAGTGACTAAATTTGGCCAGGTATTACTAGCGAACAGCGGCAGATAAATCCCTATATTATCGCTGCCATTGGCGATGGTAATTGCCGCCACAGCACCGGTTTGAGGGGAAAACCAGGCCAGCAAAGGAGAAGACGGTGCTGATTCTACAGCCATCTCCAGAGGATTATCCGTCTCGGTTTCTTCTCGCTGCCAGAGACTCCGAATCCCGAAAATCACCGGCAACAGGCCGAGAAAACGAATCCACTGAGCCGGAATCAAGAAACTCCCGAAAAAACCGGTTAAACTCGCCAAAATCAGCAGTATAAAGCCTAAATACTGACCGATAACGATATGACGACGGCGAAAAAGTTTATTGACCTGGGCGAAAAGAATCGTCAAAATCAGGATGTCATCGAGATTAGTGGCAATAAAGGCCGCTATTGCTGTGGATATGGCAGTAATCATGGTAGTCATAGGATTTTTTCCTTAATCGGCTCTTCTGGTCTCGATCGCCCTACTTCTACTCTAGAAAGAGCCATTAATAAAATCAAATATTCTTTCTTGTTGATTTAATAAATTAAAATGATGGAAAGACCAATAGAGACAAAAAACCCCTTGCCATGGCCAGAATGACCCTAGATCAACTGGAAATCTTTCTAGCGACTGCCGAACATCTCCACTTCACCAAAGCAGCAGAAGCTTTATATATCACCCAACCGGCCGTCAGTGCCGCCATTGCCTCCCTAGAAAGTGAATACGGGGTGAAATTATTCCATCGCGTCGGTCGTCACATCGAGATCACGGAAACAGGACGTTTATTGCAATTAGAAGCGCAACGCATTCTCACCCAGGTAACTTTGACAGAAAGGGGATTAGCGGAATTCAACGACTTGCAACGGGGAGAACTACAATTAGGGTCGAGTTTGACTATTGGTAACTATTGGCTCCCGGCAAAAATTAGCGATTTTCAGGAGCGCTATCCGGCAATTAAGATCAACTGCACCCTAGCTAATACGGAAGAAATCTGTCTGGGTACGGCTAACGGACGTTTTGACCTAGCATTAATCGAGGGAGAAGTCAAGAGTGATTTAACACATTGTTTAGAACAGGAGATCGTCGGCAGCGATCGCCTATTAATTATTGTCGGACGTTCTCATCCCTGGTATAAAAGAGAAGCGATCGAATTACCCGAATTAGTGGAAACCCCTTGGGTAATGCGAGAATCGGGATCGGGAACTCAACAAAGATTCGAGGAAGCTTTACAGAATTGGGGCATCGATTTACGGACATTAAAGGTGACTTTGGTGTTAAATACGGGGGAAATGGTGAAAGCAATCATCGAGAATAGTTTGGCAGCTGCCGGGATTTCCGAATTAATGGTTCAAAAGGAATTAGAATTAGGCACATTGCGATCGATTCGAGTCATCGATACTTCCGGTTTATCACCTCGCTATCTCGAATTTACGCGCCCTTTTTTAAAAATAAAACACCGTCAGCGCTTTCAACCCCGCGTCTGTCAAGTTTTCGAGCAGATGTTGTAATCTGATAGAAGTCACCGAAAATTAACCGGAGAGAAAATAAAGCTATGTAAGGGAAATTATTTTTTGATGAACTACCCCGCCGCAAGCGGACGGGGTATCAGAATCAAAATAGACTCAATTGTAGATTTTGGTGTAGCTGCAGGTATTCTTTATCTTGTTCTTTTACATATCTCGCTATCATACCTTCATCCCCATGCTTTCCTACC
>NZ_JADBTR010000035.1:0-13545 GCF_020246065.1 Microcystis sp. M144S2 | reverse complement strand
TTTCAAATATTTTGAGTATAAATACTCTATATACTCACTTCTCTGCGATGCAGTCGCACTCGCGGGAGCGCATTTTGTAGCTTGCTTAAAGCTTTGTTTCTGTCTGTATCACTTGTTACTTTTTAAAATGAGAATTGCTGGAAATCTTGAAAATTAGGTAGCTATAAGCAAGATGATCAATAGGTTTACGACTGGAACGCAGCCAGTAAAAATGGTTAGAATCGGTGGTAATACCGATTAATTGATTAGCTTCTATCACCAGTAAATTAATCGGATTATCGAGGGAAACCTGTGGGGGTGCAACTTTTTGATTCTCGATGACTAAATTAAGTTTATTATCTCGGTCATAACGAATAAAGAGAGCGTTGGGATGTTTTTGAAGATAGTCTTGCAGATAATTTTTATTTTGTCCCCAATCTAAATTAGAATCGGCCAGAACTTGATAGCTCATTTTGCGATCAATAACCAATTCGTTAAAATAGGAAATATAATGGGGAAAATAGGAGAGATTGGAAATTAGTAAGTAAAGGGTCAGGACAATAATTAAAATGCGATAGGGTCTTTTATAAGCTGCCCAACTGGTAACAATACGACTAGCAAAGACAAATAAAAAAGGGAAAATCATTAAAATATATCTAATACCTATTTGAGCAGTGTTAGAACTCATTAAGATGAAATATAAGACAGTGGGAATAATCAAAAATGCTTCATTCTGCCAAAAATTTAACTGTTTTCTCCAGAGAAATAAACTGATAAATCCCAACCAGATAAATATTTGGGTAGCTATCGGTACTTTATAGAGAAAAGCAATCAGAAAATATTGGGGAAATCCCTTAATTTTAAATCCTTGTACTGGATCAACTATAAATCCTAACTGTCCCAAAAGATAGGGCATTCCACTACCAAAACCCGTTTCTTGTTTATACTTTCCGAAATCTAATGCTTGCAAATAAGCGGCGGGAATAGGAATCGGTAAAGATTTGAAGATAGGATTGGTTTGCAGCCGTTGAAAACTCTGACTGAGAAACTGATAATCTCCTAATTGCCTGCCACTTCCCTCGAAAGAATAACCAATATTTATGATTAACATTGTTGATAAAATCAGAGCTAATATATAGAAAATACTGCGCTTAATTCCTTGTTGAATAACTAAAATATTTTTCTGTTGAATAGATTGAATAATTTCCCGATGGTAAAAACCTACGCTTAAAATTACATAGATGGGAACTAAATAAACGGCTGTCAAGCGGCAAATCTGGGCAATTCCAAAAGTTAATATACTTAAAACTAGATTTTTTCTGCCACCAAATCTTAGGAAAGACCAGAAATAGTAACTGGCAATAAAAATTGAGGCGGCTCCGAATACATCTTGAGTAATTATCCGTGAATGCCCGATAATATTAGGGTCGAGAATATAGATAATTAAAGCCAAGAATCCTGCTGATAATCCATAGAGTTGTTTTGACCAGATAAAAACATATATGGCTAGAACTACTGAGATAATAATCGTGGCAAACCGTCCAAAAAACTTATTTTCTAAGTTTAGATATTTAGAGATATGAAAAAGATTTTGTATTGTTTGATCGACTAGGGGAGGCAGCGCTGAAGCTGGCATAATATTGCGATGATAAATATCTTCATCGCCCCGTTGTGCTGCCCTACCTCTGAGAATTTCTAGTCCACTTTCATAATGATAACCTTCATCATAATTGAGAGATTCTGGTAGGGGGAAAAATAAACTGGTGACGCATAAAGCCATAAATATCAGCAAGATAATTACCAAATAGAATCGGTGTTTTTTTGAGGAATTAAGGCTTATTTTCATAGATTAATTTTCCTTGACAAAATGACTTATTTTTGTTAATAAATTAAGTCCTAAAATTGAATTACCTTGCTCATTTAACAGGGGACTATAACAAGCGATCGCTCCCTGTTGCGGTACAATTGATAATAAAGCGCCACTGACTCCCGATTTAGTGGGAAAACCTACCTCAAGGGCGAATTGTTGGGAAGCTTCATAGAGTCCACAATTAGTCATAATTTCTAGAATAATTTCGCCAAAAGGAGCAGCTAAAATCAACTTACCTAAATTAGCAAGATCGGCAATTTTTCCAGATAAACAACAGATTTGATTGTAGGTTTCTAGAGCTAAATAACGATGACTGATATAACCATTTTTTTCTAATTCTAAGCTTAAAGCTTGATTGTGGGTATTAGGATAGGAGTGAACAGACTCAAGCACAGAGCGATCAAGAAATAATTGACAATTACCCATTTCATTTAACCATAAAAGCAAATTTTCACAGCGAGATTCCGGCGTTGATCCTGCTAATAAATCCGCCAAGGCAATCGCACCACTGTTAATCATAGGATTACGGGGAAAACCTCGATCCTCTTGCAGTTGAGTTAAGGAATTAAAAGGATAACTAGAAGCTTGTTTTCCCACGCGACGAAAAACAGCATCTTCCCCTAAATGAGTTAAAAGATATAATAACAAAAAAGGTTTAATCACACTCATCAAAGGAAAAGTTACAGTTTCGTCCCCCCAAGACAAAATCTCCCCCTCAAGACAGTGAATCTGGAGAGCGAAAACCTCGGGATGAACTTGGTTCAAAACCGGAATATAATAGGGAGTCTGACCCTTGCTATCCGATAAATGCACTTCCTGTATCCAAGCTTGTATATCTTCCACCCTTAATCTAGCTAATCGGTTCATTTGTTTAATCCATGTACTCAGTCAAAGAAGCAGAATCTATAATTTTAACTCAAATTCAACCCCAACCAGAAACAGAAAAAGTTTCTCTAGAGGCAGCTTTTGGGCGCATTTTAGCCGAAGATATCAGCAGTGATTTAGACTTTCCCTATTGGGATAATTCCGCAATGGATGGCTATGCTGTCCGCTATGAGGATGTCAAAGACACTAACCCAGAAAATCCCGTTACTTTAAAGATTATCGCTGAAATTCCCGCCGGCAAAGCCCCAGAAAAAATTATTCAACCAGGAGAAACAGCCCGAATATTTACGGGAGCGATGTTACCCGCCGGCAGTGATACGATTATTATGCAGGAAAATACTCAACAAAAAGGGGAGCGAGTGGCAATTCTTATCCCTCCCGAAAAAATAGGTCTTTTCGTGCGTCAACGCGGCACATTCTATCGAGCGGGAAATCCCTTATTAAAAGCCGGTACTGCCATTAATTCCCCAGAAATAGCAGTTTTAGCCACGGCACAAGCTACCGAATTAACAGTTTTTTCCCGTCCCCAAGTGTCAATTTTCTCCACGGGAGATGAATTAATTAATCCCGATGAAACCCTGCAAAAAGGTCAAATTATTGACTCGAATCGCTACGCTTTAACCGCATTTGTCGCCAGTTTAGGCGCAATTCCTAGACCTTTAGGTATTATCAAAGATAATCCTGATCTTCTCAGAGAAACTATCAGAAAAGCCATTAATTCTAGTGCTATCGTCCTTTCCACCGGCGGTGTTTCTGTGGGAGATTACGATTATATCGAGGGAATTTTAGGGGAATTAGGAGCAGAAATTCTAATTCGCAGCGTTGCTATTCAACCGGGTAAACCCCTAACCTTTGCTACTTTTCCTAACGGTTGTATTTACTTTGGTATCCCCGGTAATCCCGTCTCTGCTTTAGTTTCCTGTTGGCGCTTCGTGCAAATGGCCATTAAAAAATTATCAGGATTGACAGATTATCAGAACAAATTTCTGCGAGTTATCACCCGCGATACTCTCAAATCTAAGGGACAAAGGGAAGTTTATCTCTGGGGAAAAATAGAAATTATCGAGGGAGTTTATCAATTTCAACTCGCTTCCGGACAACACAATTCGGCTAATTTAATTAATTTAGCGGGTACTAATGCTTTAGCCATAATTCCCCAGGGTAAAACTACTATACAAGCAGGAGAAACAGTAGAAGTTATGATAGTTTCCTAAAAAAATACCTAACCAAATTTTTGGCTAGGTATCGATCAATTTACTTCCTTCATCGAAAATATTGCTAGATAATTTAACCAACACCAATTAATGAACCCTGCAATTTAACATCTTCGCTACCCTTGCATATATCAGCTAATTGACTAATATTTTCTAACTCGATTGCGGGAGTAGTTCGTTTAATTAAACCAGTTAAAACTTTACCCGGTCCCACTTCGATCGCTTTTTCCACACCCACATCCGGCAACTTTAACATAATTTCTCGCCAGCGAACCGAGCTAGTCATCTGCTGGATTAGATATTTTTTTAATTGTTCCCCGTCCTGGGTAGGATTGCTTGGATCAACATTAGAAATCACGGGAACTTTCGCTGTTTGGAAATTAACTAATTCTAAAATCTGCTGAAACTGAATAGCGGCATTTTCCATCAAGGGAGAGTGAAAAGCCCCGGATACTTTTAACGGCATAGCCCGCTTAACTTTCACTTGACCTAATACCGAATCCACCGCTTCAGGAGTCCCAGAAATCACCACTTGTTCGGCACTATTATCATTAGCAATAACTACATTTTCCGTCTGATTAATCACTGTCTCTAGACTGGTGCGCTCAAATTTCATTAAGGCGGCCATTTTACCACCTTCGGCCCCATCCATCAAACGGGAACGGTTTTGAACTAGATTTAATCCTGTTTCAAAATTAAACACCCTGGCCGCATACAAAGCGGAATATTCACCGAGACTATGACCGGCAACTAGATCGGGAAAATGACCTTTTTCTTGCAACAAATCCGCTAAAATACTCTCCACCACAAATAAACAAGGTTGAGTATAAAGAGTACGAGATAGGGTTTCTTCATCCCCTTGACATTTTTCTAACACCGACCAACCGAGGATTTTTTCTGCTATTTCTAATCTCTCTTGGCCAAGCGCACTTTCCGCTAAATCTCCAATCATTCCTAACGCTTGCGATCCTTGTCCCGGGAATATCCACGCTGTTTTCATAAGTTCTTAAAATAGATAGATAGTTGTGTTTTGGTCAGTTATCAGTTATCAGATGTGAGTTTTAAGTTTACTGTTTACTGTTTGCTATTTACTGGTTACTGATCACTGAATTAATCTCCCCAACGGAAGATAATCCCCCCCCAAGTTAAACCAGCACCAAAGCCGGAAGAAGCAATAATATCACCTTTTTTGACCTTACCACTCCTGACAGCTTCATCGAGAGCTAGAGGAATCGAGGCCGCGGAAGTGTTGCCATACTCGCTGAGATTGCTGATCACTTTTTCTGGAGGCAGTTTCAGGCGATCGCTCACCGCGTCCATAATTCTTTGATTAGCTTGGTGCAGAACTAACCAATCGATGTCACTGGTGGTTAAATTAGCCCGATAGAGAGCTTTTTCGATGACCTCTGGCACTTTCGCCACGGCAAAACGATAGACTTCCCGTCCGTTCATTGTTAGAGGCTTATAGGTCCCTTTTTGAACCCTTATCCCCTGCTTAAGGGGCAATTCCTCCCCCTGATAGGCGAGATTAAGAGAACTATTCTGGCTGCCGTCGCTATGGAGTTCAAAACCGAGAATGTTATCTTTTGTATCATTTGCTTGACAAAGTACCGCCCCTGCCCCATCACCAAAGAGGACACAGGTAGCGCGATCGTTCCAATCCACCCAACGGGAGAGAACATCGGCCCCGATAACCAAGACATTGCGGTAAGTACCAGTACGGATAAACTGAGTGGCGGTGACTAATCCCACCAGAAAACCCGAACAGGCGGCGGTTAGATCAAAAGCGATCGCCCGATTGGCCCCGATCTGACTTTGAACTTGGGCAGCACTACCGAACAGATCATCGGGGGTAGAAGTAGCCAAGAGAATCAGATCGATGTCCCTAGGCGACACCTGAGCCATTTCTAGAGCCTTAATAGCCGCTTGGGACGCTAATTGGCTCAAAGACACCGATTGATCCGCTAAATGGCGTTTACCGATGCCGGTGCGACTTTTAATCCACTCATCAGAAGTCTCGACAATTTGGCTGAGTTCTTCATTACTGAGAAATTGCGCTGGTGTGGCCGAACCACAACCGGTAATGACGACTGCTGCCCCGAATCCGTTCAAAATATTCCCCCTTTTCAGTGATCAGTGATCAGTTATCAGTTGACAGCTTAATCTTCACCGTTCACCGACAACTCTTTTAATTGATGATGGTGGTCATTGTAGGCTTGAATGCGCTCAGAAACGCGATTATCGACGGCATTTTTCGCCTGTCGGATGGCGTTAAAAATTGAAGGTGCTTGGGAACTGCCGTGACTGATCACACAGACCCCATCGACTCCAAATAACAGCGCACCGCCGTGTTCTGCATGATCCATGCGTTGTTTAATCTGTTTAAGATTGGGTTTAATTAAAGCCGTCCCCACTTTACCCTGTATCCCCCTAGGTAATTCTTCTTTGAGAATTTGTAGGATAACTCCTCCCACCGCTTCGGCAAATTTTAACAGGACATTACCGACAAAACCATCGCAGACGATCACATCAAATTGTCCCGATAGCACATCCCGGCCCTCAGCATTGCCGATAAAGGGAATTTGCTGGTTATTTTCTAATAATTCGTAGGTTTTTAGGGCGAGATCGTTACCTTTGCTGGGTTCTTCGCCGATATTGAGTAAACCGACTTTCGGAGCTTCAACCCCCATAACGTATTTACTGTAAATTGTTCCCATTAGAGCAAACTGCTCTAAATATTTGGGTTTACAGTCCACATTCGCCCCGACATCGAGGATAATAACTGATTTACCCGCCAACATCGTCGGCAGCACCGCACCGATCGCTGGGCGATCGATTCCTTTTAAACGACCCAAACGCAGTAACGCCGCCGCCATGGCTGCCCCGGAGTGACCGGCGGACACCACCGCATCGGCGCGATTTTGTTTGACTAAATCCATGGCCACATTAATCGAGGCCGCTGGTTTGCGACGGATAGCGGTGATCGGCTCTTCGTCCATGGCCACCACTTCCTCTGCGTGGACGATCGTGAGATTCTTGGGACGGGGATGATGCTGGAAATAAGCCTCAATCCGTTCAGAATCGCCGACTAATAATACTTCTACATCTAATTCTTCGGAAGCTCGCATCGATCCCGCGATGATCTCGTTGGGAGCGTAGTCACCTCCCATCGCATCTACCGCGATTCTTGCCCGATTTAATGCCGTTTCTGCCATTGAGTCAGTGGGATAGAAATCTTTAATAAGTTGAGCGGCAGCTCTTGAGAAAAGCTGGCCGATCGAGGATTAGTGTTTTCTGATCGAGCAATTGTTAAAAATTACCAATCATCTCTATACAATAAGGCATCATTGCGATTAAGGAAAAGATGTTCTCAGTTTTTAATTTGGCAGTTTTCGGCTTTCTCTTCGGTTGGCTGGGGGGGCAATCCCAACCGATCGCCAATATTCCCCTAATTTCTTGGCAAAATCAGCCTATTTTTGACCTTCCCACCGCTCCCGATCCCCGGGTAGCGGCGATCGTGGCCGATTATCTGCAAGACTTGACGAAAAAAGGTTTAAACTCTAGTCAACAACGGGTCTTAATTGAGACGGAATGGGCTGATTTAGCCGATCATCAGGGTAATCTGCCCGCTTCGGGGGCTTCTTTAACCAAAATCGCCACTACTCTCGCCGCCGTGGAAACCTGGCCCCTCGATCATCGTTTTGCTACTCGTTTTTACACAACGGGAGAGGTCAAAAACGGGGTGTTAGAGGGAGATTTAATTATTGAAGGGTCAGGAGATCCTCTCTTTGTCTGGGAAGAAGCGATCGCAGTGGGCAATGGTCTCGATCAATTAGGCATCCGTCAGGTCAAAGGCGATCTGATCATTACGGGTCAATTCGCCATGAATTTTCAAACCGATCCCCTCAAAGCGGGAGAATTGCTGAAAATTGGGCTTGATCAATCGAAATGGTCAAAAGAAAGCCAAAAAGCTTTTCAGAGCCTTCCTAGCGGCACACAAGCCCCACAGGTGAAGATTTTGGGCAGGGTTCGAGCCAGTCAAATTCGCCCCGAAAATGCCCGATTATTATTGCGTCATCAGTCCTTAACTTTAACGGAACTGTTGCGTCAGATGAATATTTATAGTAACAACGTCATGTCAGAAATGTTAGCGGAACTGCTCGGTGGTCCGGCGGCAGTGGACGCAATTAATACTAAAATTACTGGGGTAGGAGCGGAGGAAATTCAATTAATTAATGGTTCGGGATTGGGGGTAGAAAATCGCTTGTCTCCCCGGGCAGTTATTGAGATTCTCAAGGCCTTGGATCGCAAGTTAGCCAATCAACCGATCAAAGTAGCTGATTTATTTCCGGTGGGGGGACGCGATACCAAAGGAACTATGCAGTGGCGGGCCATTCCTAAAGGAGTGATGATTAAAACTGGAACTTTAGCCCAAGTTAGCGCCTTAGCCGGAGAAATTCCCACCCAAGAAAGGGGTAAAGTTTGGTTTGTAATTATGAATGCTGGTAGTGGCAATATCGAGGGATTCAGAAATCAGCAGGACCGGGTGTTACAAGCTTTAGATCAACACTGGCAAATTCTCCCAGAAGCGACTCAAGGATCGATTCCTGAAAGATCCTTTCTAGGTGATCCCAGTCGAATAAGTCAAGGTTTCTAGAATTGATTGGCTAAGAGGTTATGGTGATGAGCGAATCTGATCGAAGGGAGGGCGTACACTATGGGTCCTCACCAATCATACTGGCTGCAATGTAGGGGCGCAAGCTTTGCGCCCAAGCCGAATTTTTAAGGATAAAAACACATTTGCGGCAAAGCAAGGGATTCTTCCCAACCCATCATGAGATTGAGACATTGTACCGCTTGTCCCGATTGTCCCTTAACTAAATTATCGATCGCTGACATTACTATCACTCGATCGGTTCTCGGATCCACTTCAATACCGAGATAACATAAATTAGTACCGCAGGCCCACTTAGTTTGTGGATAGACTCCCCCCGGTAGGATTTTGACAAAGGGAGAAGCGCGATAAAAAGCATTGTAGATAGTGATCAAATCATCCCGCACCAGATTGGGATCCCGCAAAGTTGCATAGACTGTGGACAGGATACCCCGAACCATGGGCATTAAATGGGGAGTGAACTGGACGCGCACCTCATGACCGGCTAAATCGCTGCAAATTTGCTCAATTTCGGGAGTATGACGGTGTTTTCCCGCTACATTATAGGCCCCGATCGAACTATCTGCTTCTGCCAATAACATATTAATCTTAGCTTGTCTTCCTCCTCCCGAAGTTCCCGATTTAGCATCGATAATCGTGGTTTCCGGGAGAATTAAACCCTGTTTTAACAGGGGAGAAATCGCCATTAAACTAGCAGTAGGATAACATCCGGGGCAACCGATCAAAGAGGCATTTTTAATATCTTCCCGATAAAGTTCCGGTAAACCGTACACAGCCGTAGATGCGATCGCTTGGTCCTGACGTTCCTTGCCATACCATTTACTATAGGTTTCTAGGCTAGTAAAACGATAATCTGCTGACAGATCCAAGACTTTACACCCTTTAGCGATCAAAGGAGGGGCTAAATCACAGGCTAAACCATTGGGTAAACCCAAGAAAACCACTTGACAACGGGAGGCAATTCTGTCTAAATCGATCGCCTCCACATTAAGATTAATGCTATGTCCGAGATGGGGATATAAATCACTGTAGGGTTTCCCAGCGCTACTATCGCCCCCCAGATAGACTAATTCTACTAAGGGATGTTCTTTGAGCAAACGTACCAACTGTACGCCACCATATCCGGAAGCGCCGACAATACCCACTGAAACCTTCTGTCCTTGAGTCATTTCCCTTATTCCTAAAAATTCTTATCGTTAATATAACGCTTTAGTATGGCTGAATTTTAGCCTAACCGGTGGGATTTAAATCAAAAAACTTCCTGTAAAAACCTAGTATCTCGGCCGGGTTGTCCATAAACCGTCAATTTCTGTTGTTCAATAGGCTGTTATCTTAATGATGAGGTACAAGGTTTTCCTTTTATGAGGCCAAATTAGGTTAAACTTCATCCTTAGGAGAAAGGCTGTAATTCAATCCCCCATATTTAAAATTTTGATCGCACTGTAAATTCATAATCTCCTCCCGGTTCTAATTGATAATCGCAGCGTTCTAAAAACCGATTCAAGGGTTCAAAAATCAAAGCCCTACCTAGGGAAGGTTGTACTAATAACTTGCCTTGAAGAAAATGCCATTGAAAACGCCATTGATATTGTTCCGTCCGCACTTCTCCCTCTAATTTCCCCGTTTGCCAAGATTGCTTAATTATCCGCACATAAGCCGTGCTTTCTGGTCGATTGCCGCCACTCACCTGAACCCTACCTATAGATTAAATATCAAACATTAAGATAGCAAATTAATCCTTGTTTGTCATTAAGTACCTAAGCAAAATTAATTACACATATCTAACCACCTCTTGCCTCTTGCCTATCTTCACTAGGAAATTAATTTTGCACGACTACTTACTTGAGCTAATTTTCTCGACTTTATTCTGGGGCAGTGACTTCATTAACCTTAGAAACCAAGACATTTAATTGAAAAGGTCGCCCCATTTCCTTAGTAATAAATTCTTCCAACAATTCTACCTGTCTGGGGGTAATGCTTTCGGCGGTTCTCACTACTAATTTCACCCGGGGAGGTTGATTGAGCCAATTAATCGAAGATTCCAATAATTCTGCCCGTTGAAAAGTAATCGTTCGTTGTAATAAAGCTTTTTTGATCAACCTTTCTAAACGAGCTTGATTGGCCAGAGTTGCAAAACTTATTCCTAACGGAATTAGCAGCACTGCTGTCAGGATAGAAGTCAAAATTAGAGCGTTACGCGCCCGATGAAAATTAGAATAACCTGCCAGCAAAAAGACCAACAAACAGGAGAGAGCAATGCCTAATAAATTGGTAATATATAACAGAGTTGCCCCCCAACTCAGCACCCAATTCCCTTGGGATAATCCTAAACCAATCGTACAAACTGGCGGCATTAAAGCCACGGCGATTGCTGTTCCCGCTAAAGTACCTGAAATTTTCGGTTCTATTTTGGCATAACCACTGATTGCCCCCGCAGTAATTGCCACTCCTAAATCTAAAAGATTTGGTTGAGAACGGGCTTGAATTTCACTACCAAATTCGGAAATTCCGATCAATAATCCTAGGAACCAAGCTATCACTAAAGCGATAATCGTACCGACTAAAATCGCCAAGGCCGACTTACGAATTAATCGCCAACTACCAATTAAACCACCAAAAGCTAGACTACGAATCGGCAACATCAAAGGGGCAATAATCATCGCCCCAATAATCACGGCCGCGCTATTAGCGACTAAGCCAAAAGTAGCGATCGCACAAGAACTAACAATCAAAGCTAGATAGGGAAAATCGAGGGACGCTTCTAACCATAAATCGCGCCACATAGCCCGCGATTGTTGCCAGGTCAAGGGTTTTCTTGAGAACCACGAGTGGGGCCGTTCTTTTCTCGTCATTGTGCTTAGGAAGATGGACTTTTATTTTACCGAAATAACACGGGAGCATGAAAGCCATTGTCTTTTTAAGCAATGGATGAAATGCGACTTTTCTAGAGAAAGATAGACTCTCTCTCACCAGCCGAGAAATCCTTTGTCGAAAGGGAAGATATAGGGAAGGAAGAATTAGCGATCCTTGAAAAGAGGGCGAACGAGGGGACTCGAACCCCCGAGTGGTGGAACCACAATCCACTGCCTTAACCACTTGGCTACGCTCGCCGTACACCTTTTCAAGTATAGCACAAGACGAATGGTTGACAAGAGGTTTTTTATCCTAATTCAGGCTATGGTTAGGGTAAGTGAGTGATGATTTGAGAGCTTATGAAATTGGCGCGGTTAGGGGGAATGGTGTTAGGGGTGGTTTTAGGGGGAATTGCGGGAATATTGCTGACAACTAACCCCAATCGTCAAGATTACGAACAATACGCTTCCCAGAGGTTAACTAGCTATCTTAAGGATAATGTCTGCGCTCAGGCGCAAGCTTCCATCGAGGTGCAAGCTCTCTTGCGGGGTTACTGTAAAATGTTGGTGGATACCGGTAATCCTTTTTTACAAGAAGCGATCGCCACTAACACATCCAGAAAGAATTTTCTCATTTTCAGCGTTTATCAAACGGAATTATCGTTCCCTCCCCCTTTACCTAGTTATCACTTCAGTACCGTCGGTTTTCTGAATAAATTATACATCTACGAAGCTTTAGAACTGTAGTCAGATAATTGAAATTTTGGTAGTGATTTTATTGTAGTGGTGATAGCTGAAACCGTGGCTAATTGAGCATTTTTTTTATCGTCGGTGATTGGGATTTCCCCCACCTTTCACCCTAACCCAAAAAGTCAAACATTTACGGAAAAAAGCAGACTTTGCCATTCTAAAAGTACGGGAGTCGGGATACTGAGAGAGCGGGGATTGTCTAGGGGTAAGGAAAGCTTGATCGCTTCGGTAACGGGTAGCTGCGTTAAGATATCCTGCATCTTGTATTGACCAACGTTAGCTGCGGGTGATTCTTGGGCAAAAGCATCCTCAGCCGCTAAAATTTGGCCTTTAGCAGTGGTTATCGTTAATCTTTCCGGGTGAAGAAACTCAATCCCCTCTGGAAATCCCACCAAGCGCAAACTAATTTCTACCGTTTCCCCATCTTTAACTCGTTTGAATAACACCACCTGCCAAGGACTACCGGTATCATCGCGCAAACTATGACGGGATTGATACAACAGCTGCCCCAGTCCTTCTGGCTGTTGTCGAGTTAGAGCTAGTGCGGACAAGGAAAAATCGATTTGAAGGCTAATAAATAGCAAAAAACTGACGAGAACACAAAATAATAATAGAAATCGTTTCATAAATTTATTGACATTATCTAAAAAATGTGATATGAGCTTCGGCACTTGAGCCAAATTAATATAATTATATCACTATATAGTTAATTATTCAAAAAAAGCTGCTGTCAAGGGGAGTGGATCGGCTTTTTTCCGCAAAGACATTGATGATTGATTAGATAAAATGATATAGCGTTTTTCAGTCTGCTGAGGTACAAAAGTTATGGGTTTTAGGCAAGAGGCAAGAGGCAAAAGGCAAAAGGCAAAAGGCAAAAGGGAAGAAAATAGGTGTACCTTACTAGCTTAGGAAACGCTATAGTTGCAAGTAACTTCGAGATGGCTAACAAACCCGATGAATTTGCCAGAACAGAAATCAGCGAAAAACAGAAAATAGTTGATTAGCATACAAAGGAATATCCTTGAGTCTCGCTTTCTCAAAATTATGGGTTAGCCCCCCAGCCCCACAAAATAAATCTCCTGTAGAGATAAGTAGGTAGGCGTTAAAAGTTGTCAGATGCCCCCCTTATTAAGGGGGGATTAAGGGGGGATACCCCCGCCTATCGGCACCCCCCTTATCAAGGCTATCCCTTATAGGGATCTTTCTTAACAATTTTTGCAGTAAGCACTCCAACCCTTATCCTGACTTGATTTCAGTTTTTTCTTTGTCAGTAAGGGTGTCAACAAGGAATATTACAAATTGTTAACCGAGTCTTGAAAG
>NZ_JADBTR010000034.1:0-10493 GCF_020246065.1 Microcystis sp. M144S2 | reverse complement strand
AGAAAATTCCCCAAGCTCCCTCTCTGTCCAGCAATGCTCTAAAGTTGATAAATATCAATCTAACAAAAACTCAAAGCCCTATTGTACAAGCTTTACAAGCATAAGTTGTTGATAGTTTTGCATGACAGGTTCGGTAGAGCCTTAATAATTAAGATAGCGGCAGGATAACTCTGGGAGTTTAGCAAATGTCTAACGAAACCGTAACTTATTCCCTTGAAACGGTCCTGACAAGGATTGAGGGAAAAATCGACTCTTTACAAAGAGATGTTAATGAGCGTCTAACTAAGCTAGAGATAGGACAATCAGAAATAAGAGGGGATATTAAAGCCCTAGATTCTAAAGTTATGGAAATAGAAAAGCGTATTGATGACCTGAATGCACGGGTGAATATTAGCACTAATGGGTTTCTTGGCATTGTCGGAATTTTGGTGACAGGAATACTAGGTATTCTGGGAAAAATCGTCTTTTTTCCTAATCCCTAAAAGTTATCCTTAGTCTTGCATATCGGCAATTTTGATGCCTTGTCGATTAGAGAAAAAATCAGCAAAAGTAGGAGTTTAGCACAATAGACCTCTTGCAAAAGTCTTAAGTCGATCCTTTTACAGCAACATTTTTGAAGATTATCAACTACTAATAAATAATTAACTGAAAGTCCCTCCCATTATTGTTTCTATCGTTTGTTTTCGGATTTATGCAAGAGGTCTAATGTCTAACGAAACCGTAACCTATTCCCTAGAAGCAGTCCTGACAAGGATTGAGGGAAAAATCGACTCTTTACAAAGAGATGTTAATAAGTTAGAGATAGGACAATCAGAAATAAAAGGGGATATTAAAGCCCTAGATTCTAAAGTTATGGAAATAGAAAAGCCTATTGACGACCTGAATGCACGGGTGAATATTACCACTAATGGGTTTCTTGGCATTGTCGGAATTTTGGTGACAGGAATACTAGGCATTCTGGGAAAAATCGTCTTTTTCCCTAATCCCTAAAAGTTATCCCTAATGGTAATTCGTACAGATTTGTTTACTCTACAATTTTCAAGGATACAGAGAAAAACAATCTGCAAAAATCCCTCTTTCCGTTCTCCTCTCTGCCACTGTAGCGCCTCTGCGTCAAACAAAAAATATAAAACTCAAGCCCTAATTACAGTAATTCTATATTGATTTTCTGTCACTAATACCTCAGTGGATAATCTTTCTTCCATTGGTAAAGCATTTTTGCGCCTATCAAAGATAAATAACCAACCAAAATCTAACCCTAAACGCCCTAAATAAGATTCTAATTGTTCAATTCCATCAGCTTGGGGATCGCGTTTTTTATCCCGCCATACTTTTAATTCAATCCCTAAAATTACATCTTTATACTGCAAACATAAATCCATTCTATCACTACCAATTGCATATTCCCTTTCTAAAACTCCCCCACCATTAACCACACGATGTAAAAAAGCCATTAATACTATATGCGGAGCAATTTCATGGTAAGCAGCACTACCTAATAACGGTTCGACCTGTTGTCGCCAAAACTTGAGAAATGCTGTTAATAAAGCATCTATATTTAATTCACCTTCCAGGGTTAACCAAGTGGGTGCAATCATTGGTAAAGAAGCCATTGGTGTCACTGTTAACACCCTCGGTAACACTTCCCGATAAATGGGATTAGCAATAGTTAATCCTCCATAGGGGTGCATTTTACATAATCCTAAATCCATCACAAATTGAATATCATCATTAGGGATATTTCCTAATTCTAAACCTGCTAACATCGGTTCAATAATGGCTTTAATTCTTGGTTCTCTTAACCTTTCCGCTAAACTATCTAAATGAGTATCCTGACGAGCAATTAATATTTCCTTAGCTTGTAAAATGTGTTCCTTGGCAATAATAATACTTCTATCTTTTACCATCTTTTCTACAATTTCTTTAGCTAAAGCATTGACTAACCAAGGTTGTCCTTGGGTTAAATCAAATGCTGTTTCTATAGCTTCTGGTGTGAAAATTTGTCCAGTTGCTGCTGTATGTTGTTGATATAATTCTCCCACTTCTGCAAGATTAAAGTTTCGCATAGTCAGAGAAGCAACTTTGATATTAAAAGGGCTAGATGTATTTAATCTATCACTACCTCCCGATGCTACTTTATAATCTCTCACATCTCGTAAACCAATTAATCCTACTGACGAGGGAAAATTTTCAGGACGTTTAGGAAAACCATCTCTTAACTGTCGTAAAATAGAAATTAATGTTTGGTCTTGTAAAGAGTCAATTTCATCTATAAATAATACTATGGGACGATTTAAAGATGTTGCCCAACTTTGTAAAAAAGCCTTAATTCTATTTCCTGGTTCTTCCTGTTGCCATTGTTTAGCAGCTGGTTGTAATTCTTTAGGTAAACGGATATTTATTGTATCATACCATGCCCCTAAAATTGCTAATTCTGCGGCTGTAGGATCATGATTAAATGCACTTCCTACTTCCACTGATACCATGACTGCGGCATAATTTCCAGTATCGGTAAGTTGTTTTGCTAGGGCTAACATGGCGGTGGTTTTCCCCGTTTGTCGTGGTGCGTGTAGGACAAAGTAACTTTCTTGTTTAATTAACTCCTCTAAATCTGGTAATCGTACTGTGGGAGAGAGCATATAGTGGATATCGTCCTTACAGGGACCGGCAATATTAAACCAGCGAGTCATAGAATTTTATTATTTAGTGGACATTTTAATTTTAGATGATTTTGGTGGGGTTTGTAATGGCGGGAAGGAAGAGGTGATGATCGGCAATACTTTGTTATGCTTGATTATGATCAATTATTGTTATATAAGGGAATAATGCGCTGATTTTATGTTTGCTAAATCAGATATGGGCTGTTCAGCAACAAAGTGACATTTAATATACAAGACCTTGATTGTTGATAGCTTACTGGTATAATGTTGGAGCGCATTGATATGGTTAACTTCCATGACCATCGTTACCTAAACCCGATCGAACGATGGTGACAGGAGATCAGTTAATGATCAAAATTGAAAATCTTAAGCTAATTGTCAAAAATTATGGCCGCTGAAATTATTTGTGTAGGAACGGAATTATTATTAGGGGATATAGTTAATACTAACGCCCAATATTTAGCCCTAGAATTGGCAAAATTAGGCATTCCCCATTATTATCAAACGGTGGTGGGGGATAATGTAGAAAGACTGAAAAAAGCGATCGCTATTGCCCGAGAACGTTCCTCAATTTTAATTTTTACCGGCGGACTGGGACCGACTCCCGACGATTTAACCACAGAAACAATCGCCGATTTTTTCCAAACGCCCCTTAGAGAAGATAAAGAGATTTTAGCAGAAATCGAGGCTAAATTTACGAGTTTAGGGCGAGAAATGCCTCCTAGTAACAGTAAACAGGCTTTAATACCCGTGGGAGCCGATTTTTTGCCAAATCCGACGGGAACCGCCCCCGGCATGATCTGGCAACCACAGACTAACCTGACTATTCTCACTTTCCCCGGAGTACCTTCAGAAATGAAGAGAATGTGGGTAGAAACGGCGATTCCTTACCTAGAAAGTCAAGGATGGGGCAAAGAGAGGATTTATAGTCGTTCTCTGAAATTTCGCGGTATCGGTGAGTCAGCTTTAGCGGAAAAAGTAGCCCATTTATTTGATCTGACTAATCCCACCGTTGCCCCCTATGCTGGTTTAGGCGAAGTGCGTTTGCGAATTGCGACGAAAGCCCCTTCTTTAAAGGCTGCTTTGCAGGTAATTGAACCAGTAGCGACGGAAATTAAGGAAATCGCCGGATTAGATTATTTTGGGGCCGATGATGATACTTTACCCTCGGTAGTGGGGGAACTGTTGCGGCGACAAAAACAAACTTTGAGTGTGGCAGAATCCTGTACTGGAGGAGGATTAGGGGAAATTATCACCCAAATCGCCGGCAGTTCCGATTATTTTTGGGGTGGGGTTATTTCCTACGATAATCGGGTAAAAGTTGCCCTCTTAGACGTAAATGAGGGGGATTTAAATAATTTCGGGGCTGTCAGTGCCATTGTTGCCCAACAGATGGCCCTAGGAGTGCAAAAACGCCTCGCTACCGATTGGGGGATCAGTATCACGGGTATTGCCGGACCAGGAGGAGGCAGTGAGACAAAACCCGTGGGCCTAGTTTATATCGGTTTAGCCGGTCCTCAGGGAAATGTCACCGTATCAGAGCATCGTTTCGGAGAAAATCGAGATCGCTTGACTATTCGCCAGATTAGTGCTTATACCGCCCTCGATCGCCTACGCCGGAATTTATTAACAATATCTTAAAAAAGAATTGCCAAGAATATATACTCAGACTAAAAAGTTATGTTAAGCTTAATATAAATACAAGATATAGATTCCCCCGCTCGTCAGATTTAACAGCCAAACGATGAAAATTAGTTAAAATTCTCTAGAATCAAGCTGTTGCGGGGATCAATCGACGAAAACTCATAGCTAGTATCTCAAAGGAGCCATTTGGTCAATGGACTATTTAGATGAAGTGATAGACAAGTTGAGAGAATGGGCGCGCAAACTAATCGAGAGTGTTTTTGGTCCGGAACCCGAACCCGAACCCGAACTAATCCCGATCCCCGTGCGCGATCACAGTCGATAAAGCCACCGGTAAAACAGAATATTGCGATAATATCAGTGCAAACTTACTATGAGTCTGCACTTGATTTTTGGCTGAAGCCAAGCCTAGCTTAATTTGGTGACAATTTGATTGTTTAGTAACAATTCTTGACTGAGTAAATCTTCCACATTAATCCGCAGGAAACACTGATCATCAATCCAGAACTGCACTTTAATGCGATCTTTACCCCGAAAACCTAAAGGATCGAGTTTAGCGATTGATCGGGCCCCCTCGCGATCATTTAAGGGTTGAACGCTAGTTTCTCCATTACCGAGGGAACGAGTAATTAATTTATCACCATCAAAATAGACCTCCATTGCCCCCCTTTCCGTCCCTAATTCGCCGATAATTAACTCAATACTGGGTTGATTGTCCACGGAAGCACCTAGGACTAATTCCACGGGTTTTTCCATAGGATAGGGTTGTCCAGAGTTAATAATCGGATGCCAAGCGTGGGCATTTTTGCGACGATTCCAGTAACGAATCCCGTAGCTATGATAGAGAAAATCCTTGACTTGATAACCTTGGGCTAATTGTAACGCTCCTAAAGCGATCGCTTCAAAGGGTCGATCCTCTTTAATTTTACTACTATCAAAATACTGTCGCACCCAATCTTTTACCGCCGGAATTTGTACGGTTCCCCCAACTAATAACACCGCATCGATGTCGCTAACTTCAATTCCATTGCGTCTTCCCTGTTGCAAAACTCCCGTCATTAAATCATCTAATTGATTAAAAAAGTTTTGTTGTTGGAGAATATCGTTCAATTGTTCTCGATCTAAGCTTAACTCGTAACTCTCGAAATTTTCCTCATCAAAATATACCTCCTCGGCGGTTAATTGGGAAGAAAGTTTAATCTTTAATCTTTCTGCTAGACGAGTAGTCAAGGAAGTTTTCGCTAAAGATTGCTTTTGGGCAAAATAATCGACAATCCAATCGTCTATATCTGACCCCCCTAAATTTGTCCCCGCCTTGGCTAAAACTCTCGCTAGTTTAGTTTTTTGGGCGGAATTATTGCCTAAAAGTTTTTCTCCCCATTTGAGAATAAAACCTTGATTTTTTTGAGGATTATCTAAATCTAATTGTACCAAAGAAAGATCGAGGGTGCCACCGCCAAAATCTACCACTAAAATCACTTGATCCCCAGTGGTTCCATAACCCAAAGCGGCGGCCGTGGGTTCATCAATTAGTCTAATTTGTTCGATTTCCCAACCCTGACAAACATTGCTTAACCAATTGCGGTAACTTTCAAAACTATCGACGGGAACGGTTAAAACTAGCGATTGGGGGGTTTCCGGGGTGGTGTTTTTTAAGTGGTCGATGATGCTATCGAGAAACCATTGGCCAACCCCCTCGAAACTGAGGACAGTTTCCTCTAATTCCGGTAAAAATCCTTGAATTTTTGCCCCGATACCTCGTTTAAAGCGACGAAAAAAACGCGGGTCTCGATCGATATCTAAACCCTGATCGCGCACTGCTTGACCGGCAATTACTTGCAGGGGATTGGCTGATTTAATATAGAGTAAACTGGGAATTAGGGGGGGATTGTCGGCTATTTGTTGGGATAACTCCGATAATTTCACGGTTTCGGCCCTATTTGTCGCCCCATTCCAACGAGTAATGACGGTATTACTGGTTCCGAAATCAATAGCGTAGAACACGATCGATGGTTTTTAGGTAAATTTAGTTAAGTATTGGCTATTGTAACCTGTTATTTAGTGAAACCGCCCGATTGAGGTGGAAGTTTCCCTAAAAAATCGGGAATTTGTTCAGCGCAAGCTAAAGAATTCTGTGCAGAAACTTGACCAATAATCTTTAATAGTATAAGTTGCACCTGATCAAAGGATTATGTTAGCAGTTACTACCTCACCCGAAACCCTCTCCTTAGAAATTCCTAGCGCGATCGCTCTCTCTATCACCCTTGAACAGTTTGAAGCCCTTGCTGCGGTCAACCGGGACTTAAAATTAGAACGTACAGCCCAAGGAGAATTAATCGTGAATCCCCCGACAGGTGGCGAATCAGGACAGCGTAATTTTAGCTTAACGACTCAACTGGGTCGCTGGTGCGAAGAAAATGAAGCTTTAGGAGTCGGGTTTGACTCTTCCACCGGATTTATACTACCAAATGGGGCGATTCGTTCTCCCGATCTATCTTGGGTGAGTCGAGAACGCTGGGAATCTTTAACCCCTAAGCAGAAAAAGGGATTTATTCCCCTCTGTCCCGATTTTGTGGTGGAATTGCGCTCTGAATCCGATAGTCTTGACAAATTACAGAAAAAACTGCTTGAGTATAGGGAAAATGGCGCAAGGTTAGGCTGGTTAATCGATCCCCAGAATCGGCAAGTTGAAATTTATCGTCAAGGAAAGGAGGTAGAAATATTAGAAAATCCCACTGATTTATCGGGTGAAGATGTTTTACCTAATTTTAGCTTAAATTTAAAGCTCTGATGTTTTCAGGGGTCATCCTGCGATATTCTGCCAATCTTCTCGAGATCAGGGAGTCGCTTTAAAATTATCTAAGAATTCTTTTTTCTAGGTCATCATCAAATGAGCATCGAAAAGTCTTTAGTTTCCTCAGGTAAAAGTCTTTATCAAGAAGATTTCTACCGATGGTTACAAGAAACCGCTAATTTACTCAAAGAACATCGTTTTGAAAAATTAGACTTAGAAAATTTGATCGAAGAAATTGAAACGATGGGAAGGAGTGAAAAACGAGAACTAGAAAGTCGCTTAACCGTCATTGCCGAACATTTGCTTAAATTGACTTACTGGCTAACTGAAAAGGAAGCAAATGCTCAAGGGTGGCGCAGCACAGTTGTTGAACAACGCCGACAAGTTCAACGCTTATTAAAAGAGAGTCCAAGTCTGAGAAGATTGATTCCTGAAATCTGGATAGATTGTTACCAAGCAGCCAGAGAAGATACTGTCAGAAAGTATCAACTTGCTGCTGATTTATTCCCGATTGAATCACCCTTTACCCTTGCAGAAATCCTTGATTATGACTATCTTCCTTAAAACTAAAGTTTCGTATTTTATCGATGAATATAATGCCTAACAAAGCCAAGCTTTAAACGGCAATCACTACCTCTGATTTACCAAATCAAAGTAAGATTTAAACTAAATTCTGGCAGAATATTTTCCCCCGATAAACTCTCTGGATTAGTTAAAATTTCTACTGGCTGTCCTTGACGATAAATTTCTACTTGTCTAGTTTTTCTATTGATTAACCAACCTAAACGAGTCCCATTATCTAAATATTCCTCCATTTTTTTTCTAGCAGTTTCTAAGTTGTCACTAGCGGACATTAATTCAATGACAAAATCGGGAGATAGAGGTAAAAATTTTTCCTTTTGTTGCGGGGTTAAAGCTTGCCATTTATCTAAAGGTATCCAAGCAGCATCGGGAGAGCGATCGGCCCCATTCGGTAGTTTAAATCCTGTGGAAGAATCAAAAGCGATACCCTTACCATTGTTATCTGACCAATTAAATAATTGTTGGGTGATTCTACCGTTACTATTGCCCGTTTTTCCTCCCGTCGGTGGCATAATAATTAAATCTCCTTTTGGGTTGCGTTCCAAGCGCAAATCTCGGTTATCCTGACAAAGTTGAAAAAACTGTTCATCGCTGAGTTGCCAAGATTCAAATTTAACTTCTACTACTGTCATCATGTTTAGATTCTCTTTTATAGGATTATATAATTACCAAATACTATCAAGTTCTAAGACAAATTGAGATAAAATATTTTCCCCCGATAAACTCTCCGGATTAGTTAAAATTTCTACTGGCTGTCCTTGACGATAAATTTCCACTTCTCTAGTTTTTCTATTGATTAACCAACCTAAACGAGTCCCATTATCTAAATATTCCTGCATTTTTTTCCTAGTAGTTTCTAAGTTGTCACTAGCGGACATTAATTCAATGACAAAATCGGGAGATAGAGGTAAAAATCTTTCCTTTTGTTGCGGGGTTAAAGCTTGCCATTTTTCTAAGGGTATCCAAGCAGCATCGGGAGAGCGATCGGCCCCATTCGGTAGTTTAAACCCTCCAGAAGAATCAAAAACTACACCTAATTTATGTAGGTTATTCCATAACCATAATTGGGCAGTGATTCCAGCGTTAGAATTGCTGGTTTCTCCTCCAGTCGGTGGCATAATAATTAAATCTCCTTTTGGGTTGCGTTCCAAGCGTAAATCTCGGTTATCCTGACAAAGTTGAAAGAACTGTTCATCGCTGAGTTGAAACGAGTTAAATTTAACTTCTACTGTCATTATTATCCCTAGCCTACTCTCGTCTAAAATTTATGGTAACGCCCTAGGGCAAGAGATGTTCCTGGATGAAATTAGTGTAAACATCTCCAGCTAAAAAGGCGGGAGTTTCCAATATTTTACGATGGAAATCAATAGTCGTCGGTACTCCCGTGATCGCACATTCCCGCAGGGCCCGTTTCATGCGTTTAATCGCAGTTTCGCGATTTTCTCCCCAGACAATTAATTTCCCAATTAGGGAATCGTAATAGGGGGGGATTTCGTAATCGGTGTAAACGTGGGAATCCATGCGGACACCCGGACCGCCGGGGGGCAGATAAGCGCTAATTTTGCCGGGGTGAGGGCGAAAATTGTGATCGGGATCCTCGGCATTAATGCGACACTCGATCGAATGCCCTCTAAATATCACCTGATCTTGCTTAATTTGCAGTTTTTCGCCCTGTGCCACCAGAATTTGTTCTCGGATCAGGTCTATCCCCGTGATCATCTCCGTGACGGGGTGTTCCACCTGAATACGGGTGTTCATTTCCATGAAGTAAAAATTACCGTGTTTATCGACTAAAAATTCCACGGTTCCCACCCCGACGTAATTAATCGATTTAGCGGCTTTAACGGCGGCATTACCCATTTTTGAGCGTAAATGGGGCGTTAGGAAGGGACTCGGGGCCTCTTCTAGCAGTTTTTGGTGTCGTCGCTGAATCGAACAGTCTCTTTCTCCTAAATGGATTACGTTACCGTGACTATCGGCCAAAATCTGAAACTCGATATGTCGGGGACATTCGATAAATTTTTCTAGATATACTCCTGAATTGCCAAAAGCAGCTTCTGCTTCCCCTTGGGCGGCTTTTAACATATTACCTAGTTCATCTGCACTCTTGACAAGACGCATCCCACGCCCTCCACCGCCGGCGGTGGCTTTGATCAGGACAGGATAACCGATGTCATCAGCGATACGTTTTGCTTCCGCTTCTGAGGTAATTAAACCACCACTGCCGGGGATAGTGGGAACTCCCGCTTTTTGCATGGTTTTTTTAGCGGTAGATTTATCCCCCATAGCCAGAATAGCACTGGGAGACGGACCGATAAAAGTTAACTGATGATCGGCACAAATTTCGGCAAAGCGGGCGTTTTCTGCCAAAAAACCGTAACCGGGATGGATCGCCGTGGCGTTGCGTGTTAGGGCAGCCGAGATGATATTAGGGATATTTAGGTAACTTTTGCTGCTTGGGGGCGGACCAATACAAACACTCTCATCGGCCAGTTGAACGTGAAGGGCATGGCGATCGATGGTAGAGTGGACGGCAACGGTTCTAATGCCCAATTCTTCGCAACTATGAAGGATTCTTAAGGCGATTTCCCCGCGATTGGCGATTAATATCTTGGCAAACTGCATTGGACGACCACGAGATCAGGCTGGTGTGATAGGCGACTATTTAGTAGAATATCTGGTTTTGTTACCTTGGGGAAATCGGGAAGTGGGGAAGTGGGGTGTGGGGTGCGGGGTGTGGAGTGTGGGGTGTGGGCTTCGGCCGTGAGCTCAGCCGAACGGGTGTGGGGTGTGGGGTGTGGGGTGTGGGGTGT